>CAZSOD010000051.1:0-22146 GCA_964608255.1 uncultured Ardenticatenaceae bacterium | reverse complement strand
GGCGGCGGAGCGACGTCGGCGCAAGGCGGCGGGTCGCCGGCCGACGAAGCCACGATCGCGGCGGCGCTCGATGTCGCCGCGGCGCAGTTGCGGGCGGCGGCGAACCTAGTAGAATGACGTTGGTCGTGCAGCGCATTAGCGCTGCCGAAGCGCGCTCTAAAAGCCGCGACCACGAGCGAAGCGGCGCATCGGGAAGAGGACACAAGGGAATCGGGAGGACGGAGATGCCAGCACGGGATAGCAACGCCGCGCAGGCCTTGCAGGGTGTGCCATTCTTCACCAATCTGCAAGAGGACCACGCGAACGAACTCGCCAGCCGGCTCGTGCCGCGCCGCTTTGGTCCCAATCAGGTCATCTTCCACCTGGGCGACCCCGGTGGCCTGCTGTACCTCATCAGCCGCGGCAAGGTGAAAATCAGCCACACCACGCCCGAAGGGCAGGAAGTGGTGCTGGCCATCCTCGGCCCGGGGGACTTCTTCGGCGAACTAGCGCTGCTCGACGACTCGCCGCGCTCGGCCACGGCCGAGGCGCTGGAACCAACGGAAACGTGGACGCTCCACCGCGAAGAGTTCATGCATTACTTGAGCGACAACCCCGACTTCGCTCTGCACGTCCTGAAAACCCTCGCCCGCCATATCCGCCGGCTGAACACCCAACTGGCCGACATTTTCTTTCTCGACTTACCCGGGCGGCTGGCGCGGACGCTCCTGAACCTGGCCGACCAGTACGGCCGCAAGATGCAGGACGGCACGCTTATCGACCTGTCGCTAACCCAGACCGACCTGGCCGAGATGACCGGGGCGACGCGCGTCAGCATTAACAAAGCGCTCGGCCGCTTTCGCCGCGCCGGTTGGATTCGCGTTAACGGCCGCCGCGTAACGGTTATCGACCGCGCGGCGCTGGCAGGGCTGATTGAGGTGTCGGGGGGCGAGGCGTAGCGAGTTACGAGTTACGAGTGAAGAGGAAGAGAAGCGAGGGGCGAGTTTTGGAATGTGCGGAATCGGCCCAGTCTGCGGATAATCCCTCTTCGGCAAGACCCCGGTTGAGTATGGCCCCCGGTTAGAGAACGACAACAAGAGTACGCGGGAATGGGGCATGTTGTGTATAAACATGAGATTGCGCGCTGCGCTTGACCTGAAGACCTGACAGGTCGGCGGACAGAAGTTTGCGTGGCCTGTCAGGTCTACGTAATTCAAACGCTATGAGCGTCACCGGACTAGACAACGACCCAACTGAGCCCGCGGCGGCCGCTAGCGCCACCGCGAAGGCCGCCGCAACACCTGAGATGCGCACGGCGGCGCGCCTCGAAGCATTCGTGCTGCTGGCTCTCTTAGCTATCCTGGCCCTCGCAGCCTACTTCCGGTTTGCCGGCCTCAATTGGGACAGCGGCAGCCACCTCCACCCCGACGAGCGCTTCCTGACTATCGTCGGCAGCAGCCTCAGCGGCGTCGACAATCCACTCGATTACCTGCGCACCTCCGTCTCGACCCTCAACCCGTACAATTTTGGCCAGAGCTTCTACGTCTATGGCAACTTCCCCATGACCGCGACGCGCTACGTCGCCGAGTGGGTAACGGGGGCATGCGACGCGCTCTCGCGGCCGGGAGGCGAGCCGTTCTGCGACTACACCTACACCGGCTACGATGGCATCCAACTCGTCGGCCGCTTTCTTTCGGCGCTGGTCGACCTGTTCTCTGTGCTGCTAACCTTCCTTATGGCCCGGCGGCTCTACAACTGGCGCGCCGGGCTCTTCGCCGCCTTCCTGTTGGCCGTTGCGGTCATGCCCATCCAGCAGTCACACTTCTTCACAATGGACAACTGGGCGACGGCGGCGACGACGCTGGCGCTTTACGCGGCAGTCCGCGCCGCCACCCTGGGCGACAACGAGCCGCGCTGGCGGCTGCGCTGGTACGCATTGTTCGGGCTGGCGCTGGGATTGGCCGCCGCGTCGCGGGTGAACATGGCCCCGCTGGCGGTGATCATCAACGTCAGCGCGGTAGTGTGGCTGGTACGGCGAGCTAACGGGGGCGCGGGGGAGCAGGGAAGCGGGGAAGCGGGGAAGACGGCGAGCGGGGCGTGGCTCTCGCTGGCAAGCCGGAACCGGGATCTGGAACGGGCGTTGATCGGGGTGGCGCTGGCAGCGGTGGTGTCGATCTTCACCTTCCGGCTGGCAAACCCCTATGCCTTCAGCGACGCGCAGATGGTGCGCGAGCAAGCGCTCGCCGAGAAGGGCCAACCCGCGGGCGCTTTCACCGTAGCGCTCAAATCAGTCATCGGTCTGAACCCGCAGTTCCTGGCCAACATGGCCGAAATCCAGCGCCTGCAAGCACCGGAAGCGTCCTTCCCGCCGGCCGTCCAGTGGGTCGACCGCCCGGCCATCCTCTTTCCTTTGGGGAACATGATCCTCTATGGCATGGGCCTGACCGCCGGGCTATTCGCCTGGTTCGCCGTATTCTGGGCGCTATGGCGGTCGCTGCAAAGAGCGCAACCAGCTATCGCGGGTCTACTGCCCTGGCGACACCCCGAATGGATGCTCCACGCCATTCCCCTGGCCTGGACGCTGCTCTACTTTTTGTTTATGGGCACGCGCTGGGTCAAGTCGGTGCGCTACTTCCTGCCGGTCTACCCCGCGCTGTTCGCGCTGGCGGGGTGGGCGGTCGCCTATTTGTGGTGGCGGGCGGGGAGGGAAGTAGACAGTGGGCAGGGGGTAGTGGGCAGTGAAGAAGGGACGACCGACGACGGACGACGGACCACGGCCGAAGGGGCCGTCGGCCGTCGGCGGTCAGCGGTCGTTGGTCGGCGGTCGGCGGTCGTTCTTCTTGCCGCCGCCGTCGCCCTGCCGAGCCTGCTGTGGGCGATCATGTTCACGCAAATCTACCGCGAGCCGATGACGCGCATCGCGGCGTCGCGGTGGATCTACGAGCACGTGCCGAGCGGGGCGACGCTCCTCTACGACTCGGCCGACGGGCGCACGCGGGAGATGAACCTGCCGCTCAAGGGGATGCTGTTCGAAAACCAGGGCGTACCGCTCTACCTCGACTTCACCCTGCCTGAAGACGGCGTTATCCGCGGCGTGCGCTTCAACTACCTGAGCGACCCCGACTTTGACGCCGGCGGGGCGGCTGATGATACCGAATCGCTGCGCGTGCGCGTGGGCGAAGGGGAGGCGGTCGAATACCAGCTGGCGCTGGACGGCGACCGACGCGCGGTCATCGTCGAACTGCCGCCGACGACGGTCGCCGCCGATTTCCCGACGCGGCTGACCGTCGAGGGGGGGCCGGGCGGCCCGGTGCGGGCGGGCACGAGCTTGCTCATGAACGAGCACTGGGACGACCTGCTGCCGGTCGGGCTGGACGGCCGCAATGCCTACGGCGCGTACTATACCGAGGTGACGGGCGGGCAGCGGCCGGTGACCAATCCGGACAGCCCCGAAAAGCGCGAAGAAGTCATCGCCTGGCTGGACGAGGCCGACTACATCATGATCAGCAGCCAGCGGGCCATGTGGAGCCTGCCGCGGATGGCGCTGACCTACCCCATGATGTTGAAGTACTACGAGGCGCTGTTCAGCGGCGAGCTTGGCTTCGACCTCGTAGCCCAATTCCACGAGAACACCCATCTCGGCCCGCTTTACGTCAGCGACACGACGGCGCAGCTGAGTTGGGGCGAGCCGCCGGCCATCGGCTGGCCGCCGCCGGGCGAGCTGGCCGCCGAAGAGGCGTTCAGCGTCTACGACCACCCGCCGGTGTGGATCTTCGCCAAGAACGAGCGCTATAGCTCCGAAAACGCGCGCCGTGTGCTGGGAAGCGTCGACCTGAGTCAGGTACGCGTCATGAACCCCCTGGAGGCGACGAAGGCCACCAACGGAATGATGCTGACCGAGACCGAACAGGCCATCCAGCAAGCGGGCGGGACGTTCCGCGAGGTCTTCGCCCTCGACGGCGTCCTGTCGCGCAATCCGTGGCTGGCAGCTATCGTCTGGGCGCTGGCGGTCATCGTCCTGGGGTGGGTGGCCTTCCCACTGGCCTACACCGCCCTCGGCGGGCTGCCCGACCGTGGCTATGGCCTGAGTCGGGTCTTGGGGCTGCTGGTCATCTCCTACCTGCCCTGGCTGGCGGCGAGCCTGAAGTGGCTGCCGCACACGCGCAGCACGATCGCCCTGGCGCTGCTGGCCCTGGCGGCGGTCAGCGCCGCCCTGTTCATCCGCCGGCGCGGCGAAATGCTGGCCTTCCTGCGCGCCCGCCGGCGCTACATCCTGGCTGTTGAGTTGGTGGGGCTGGCCCTGTTCGTCCTGATGATCCTCATCCGGTTGGGCAACCCCGACGTCTGGGACGTGATCTGGGGTGGGGAAAAGCCGATGGACCTGACGTACTTCACGGCGGTCATGCGCTCGACCACTTTCCCGCCCTACGATCCGTGGCATGCCGGCGGCTATATCAACTACTACTACTACGGTTTCGTCTTCGTCGGCGCGCTGACAAAGTTGCTGGGCGTGATGCCCGCCGTGGCCTATAACCTTATCCTGCCCATGCTCTTCAGCATGACCGGTGTGGCCGTGTTCTCGCTGGCCCACAATCTCGTGGTCGCCGCGGGGCGATTCTTCGAATCGCGGCGGCGATTTGGTAAATCGCCCTATATCGCCGGCTTGGTTGCCGTCGCCCTGGCTCTGCTGCTCGGCAACCTGGCCCAACCGTCTGTCGTCGCCAACGCGTGGTATAAGGCTGGCGCGCCCACGCTGGAGGAGATTCCGCTGGTCGGCCGCGCCGCGCGGACCCTCGATGGCGGCATCAAGGTTCTGAGCGGCCAACCGGCGCCCATCTACCCGGGCGATTGGTTCTGGACTGCCTCGCGGGCGATCAACGCCGAACCGGGCGAAGTTCAGCCCATCACCGAGTTCCCCTATTTCACTTTCCTGTACGCCGACCTGCACGCGCACATGATAGCCTTTCCGCTGACGATGCTGGCGCTGGGCTGGGCGGTGTCGATGGCGCTGTGGGGCGACGACAGACGACAGGCGACAGACCAGGGCCAGAAAAACGTCGGCATGGCCAGATCTGCGGACAACACAGACCCAAGCACCTTGGACTCGCCACCCGCCACCCGCCACTCGTCCCGTGGTCTGTTGTCTGTCGTCCGTGGTCCTTCTTTCGCTGCCGGCCTCGTCGGCGCGCTGGCCATCGGCGCCCTGCGGCCGACAAACACCTGGGACTGGCCGACCTACCTGTTGCTCGGCGCGCTGGGAGCGGCGTTCTACGTCTTCCAAACCGAGGGCTTCAACTGGCGGGCGTTGGGCAAGGCCATTTTGCTGGCTGCGGCGCTGTTCGGCATGTCGTCGCTCCTGTTCTGGCCCTACGCGGCCAATTATGGGGCGGCCTATTCGTCCGTCTCGCTCTGGCCCGGCTCCTATACCCGCGCCGGGAACTACCTGCTCGTCCACGGGCTGTTCCTGTTCTTCGTCGTCACCCACCTGTTCCGGGAGTTGCGCGCCTGGGGGGCGACGTGGACGGAAGAGGGCAAGGCACGGCTGGAGACGCTGGGCGGGCCGCTGCTGCTGGTTGCCGGGCTGTTCGTCGTCCTGGACGCGGCGCTGCTCATCCGCGGCTACCGGGTCGGGCCAATCGCCCTGCCCCTGCTCGTCGTCGCCGGGCTGCTGGCGCTGCGGCCGGGGCTGCCCACGGGGCGGCGGGTGGTGCTGGCGCTTATGTCGGCGGCGCTGGGGTTGACGCTCCTGGTCGAGATCATCGTGCTCGACGGGGACGTCGGCCGGATGAACACTGTCTTCAAGTTCTACCTCCAGGTGTGGCTGATGCTCAGCGTCGCCTGCGGACCGGCGGCGGTATGGGCCTGGGCGTCCATCCGTGAGACCCGCCGGTTGCGGCAGGCGTGGTCGCTCGCGCTGGGCGTGCTGCTCTTCGCCGCCTTCCTCTATCCGCTGCTGGCGACTCCGGCCAAATGGGGCATCCGCATGAACCCGGACGCGCCCCACACCCTCGACGGCGCGGCGTTCATGCCCTATGTCGAGTACGGAGACACCGACTACGCCGGCAACCCGCGCACGGTGCGGCTGCTGGAAGACCAGGGGGCCATCGCGTGGCTGCAACGCAACGTCGATGGCTCACCGGTCGTCATGGAAGCCTTCGGCGGCAATCCCTACCGCTCAATCGCCGGACGTGTTGCCATGTACACCGGGCTACCGGCGGTTATCGGCTGGGACTGGCACCAGCGACAGCAACGGGCAGTCGCGCCGGACACGCTGGTGACAAGCCGTATTGCGGACGTGAACACGTTCTACAACACGCTCGACCTCGCCGAGGCGAGCGATATCCTGGCGAAGTACGACGTCAAATACGTAGTCGCCGGGTCGCTGGAGAACACCTACTACCTGCCGCAGGGTCTGGCCAAGCTCGATCAGATGGCCGCGGTAGGTACGCTGACCGAGGTCTATCGCGACGACTACGCGCGCATCTTTCGGGTGACGAGTGACGAGTGACGAGCCAAGAGACGACAGAAACCATGCGGTACGCGCGGCCGTGGCCCTTTCCCTGGTAGGTCGTCCCGAATCAGCGTTCTTGACCGACTGCATATTGTTGACGGCTAACTAAATGACTGATCTCCTTGCCGCTGTCCGCTGGTGGGCAGCCCTGACCATGTTAGGGTTGATAGCCCTGCCCTTGCTCTACAGCCTGTTGCGGCCGCTGCCCGACCGGGGCTACGCCTTTGTCAAGCCGGCCGGATTGCTGCTGGTCAGCTACGTCTTCTGGCTGTTCGGGAGTTTTGGCCTCCTCGGCAACAACGGCGGGGGTATTCTGGCGGCGCTACTGGGTGTGGGCGCGCTGTCGCTCCTCGCCTACCGTCGCCGCCCGGCGGACGATGCGCCACTTGGCGCGTGGCTGCGGGCCAACTGGCGAACCGTGATCGTCACCGAGCTGCTTTTCGCCGGCGTATTTGCGCTGTGGGTCTGGGTGCGAGCGCAAAACCCGGCCATCACCGCCACCGAAAAACCGATGGAGTTCGCCTTTCTCAACGGCGTCGGCCGCAGCCCTGCCTTCCCACCCATAGACCCCTGGCTGTCGGGCTACAGTATCAGCTACTACTACTTCGGCTACGTCATGAGTTCCCTGCTGTCCCGGCTGGCGCTGGTGACGGAGGCCGTGGCCTTTAACCTCACCATCGCCTGGATCGTTGCCGGGACGGCAACGGGGGCGTTTGGGATGGTGTACAACCTCATCTTGACGAGAGTGTCGAGTGACGAGTTACGAGTGACGAGTTCGGAACCCTCCTCTGACCTCGACCCTCGTCCCTCGTCCCTCGTCACCAGGGCTCTTCTCATGGGCCTAATTGCCGCTCTGGCCGTGCCCATCGCGGGGAACTTGCAGATCGGGCTGGAGGTATTGCATGGCAACGGTGTGGGGTCGGACGACTTCTGGCAGTGGCTCGATGTGCGCGACATCAACGGCCCCGCCACGGCCGAAGAACCGCCGCGCTACCAGACGACGAACTGGTGGTGGTGGCGTACGTCGCGGGTCATCCACGAGTACCACCTGTCGGGCCGGGCCGAGGAAGGACTAGAGCCCATCGTCGAGGTGCCGGCCTTCAGCTTCGTTCTGGGCGACATGCATCCGCACGTGCTGGCCCTGCCGTTCGCGTTTCTAAGCCTGGCGGTGGCGCTGGCGTGGTATCGGCGAGTTTCGAGTTACGAGTTACAAGTTACGAAGGAAGCAGACAAGACGGCGGGCATCGTAGCGGCACGGGTGCGCCAGTTGCTCGCACCCGTGGGCTGGCCGCTGTGGCTCTTCACGGTTATCGTGCTCGGCGGACTGTCCTTCCTGAACACGTGGGACGTGCTGATTCACCTGTTCGTCATCCTGGGTGCGTTCTGGCTGGGGGGCTATGTCCGGCAGGGTAACGCGCGCGAGTTGTGGGGCCGGGCGGCGGCGCTGGCGGTATTACTGGTGGCCGCGGCTGTGCTGCTTTACCTGCCCTTCTATCTTGGCTTCCGCTCGCAGGCCGGCGCGCCGTTCCTGCTGCCCATGCTCATGCGGCCGACGCGGTTGGCCCACTACTTCATCATCTTCGGCGGGCCGCTCCTGTGCCTCAGTGCGTGGCTGGTCACTCTGGCGGCGCGCAACCGCTTCCATCACTGGCGGTCGGGTTTGGGCGCGGCCGTGGGCGTCGTTGGGGGCCTTTTCCTGCTCAGTTTGTTCCTGATGTGGCTAATCGCCAGTACGGCCCCCGGCGGCGGCATGACCGGCGACGTGGCCCGCGAATTGGGCCTGAGCCTGCCCACGCGGCCGGTAGGGAGCATCGCGCCCGGCTGGGGCCTGCGTCTGGTGGTCGCGGTACTGCCGGCGTGGCTGGGCGCGCGGCTGGCTTCGCCCTGGCTGGCGCTGCTGCTGGCCGGGTTGCTGGCTCTGGTCGTCATGGCTCTGCGGACGTGGGGGGAAGAAGAGACTCCACCGATTTCGCAGCTAACACAGATTACAGAAGTAACTACGGCTCAGGCGGCGGTCGGCGGTCGCTCGTCACTCGTCACTCGCCACTCGTCGCTTCCCTTCGTCCTTCTGCTCGTCCTGACCGCCGTCCTGCTGACGATCGGCCCCGAATTCGTCTATCTGCGCGATAACTTTGGCGTGCGACTGAATACGACATTCAAGTTCTACTATCAGGCATGGGGCATGTTCGGGATTGCCGCCGTGTTCGCCCTGGACTACCTGCTCAGCTTGCGCCGTCGGGTCGGCCGCGTCGTGGGCACGGCCGTGGCCGCTGGCTACCTCGCGTTGCTGGCCGTGGCGTTGCTCTTTCCTGTATACGCCGTGCAGTCTCGCGCGGCCGAGTACCGCGGCCCGGCGCGTGCCCCGGACGGCACGGCGCTGGAGCGGCAGCCCGCCACGCTCGACGGGCTGGCCTACCTGCGACGTTCCAACGCGCCGGAATACGACGCGCTGCAATGGCTGCGCGCCAATGCCGTGCTAACCGGCGAAGCGCCGCCGGTCGTGCTGGAAGCGGTCGGCGGGCAGTATAGCGGCTTCGGCCGCGTCTCGGCCAACACCGGGCTGCCCACGGTTCTCGGCTGGCCCGGCCATGAGTGGCAGTGGCGCGGCAGCGACCACCCCGAACCCGGCCGGCGCGAGCCGATCGTCGAGCAGATCTACACGACACCCGATCTGGGCGTGGTTGGCTTCCTGCTCGATCAATTCGATGTCGCCTACATCTACGTGGGTGAACTTGAGGCCAGTACCTATGGCGCGGCCGGCCTGGAGAAATTCCGCGACCGGCTGCCGGTTGCTTACGAAAATGAGCGTGTTACGATTTACCGTTGGCAGCCGGCAGGAGCCAATTAGGAATCGCGAGTTACGAATTTGGAATTAAGGATTACGACTACGGAAAGCAACGCTTGGCCTGAAGTTTGGCCCTGCAATTCCTAGTTTACTTTGTTGCCATGGTCAGCGAACGAGTCGACAAAACGACGGTCGAAGTACATGAGCGGGGTTCCGCAGGAGCGGCCGTTGACCGGCGCGTGGGCGGCAATGGGTGGCTGGCGCGCTCGCGGGGGGCGTTGGCCGGGTTGACCATCGCCGACGGGCTGATGGTGGTCATCGGATTGGTAGCTGCGGTAGCCCGGCTGGGCGCGCTGGCCTCACAGCCACTATCGCCCGACGAGGCCGGGGCGGCGCTATCGAGCTGGCAATTTGCCCACGGGGCGACCCTCTCTGCACCTATTGGCAGTCCGGCCTATTTCAGCCTGACGAATCTGGTCATGAGCGCGAGCGCGGGGGGCGACGCAGCGGCGCGCTTACTTCCGGCGCTCCTCGGGACGCTGACGGTGCTCTTGCCGTGGCTCTGGCGCGGCCGCGCGCGTCCCGCGGCATGGCTGGCGGCGGCCGGTTTCCTGGCCGCCTCACCTCTGGCGATAGCGCTCTCGCGGACGGCCGGCGGTGACGGGATCGCTTTGTTCGCGCTGGTATTGCTGGCCGTCGCCGCGTTCCGGCTCGACGAGGGGCGGCGCTGGGGGGCGACGGCGGGCGCGGCATTGGGCCTTGGCCTAACGACAACCCCCCTCTTCTACACCGGTCTGGTTGCCCTGCTTCCCGCCTGGTGGGCTTATGGCGGTCCGGACGAAATGCGCCGGGCCACCTGGCGCGATCTAACCATCGCCACCGGACTGGTTTTCACCGCCGTCGCCACCAGCGGCCTCTTTTACCCGGGCGGCGTCGGTGCGGCGGCGCAACTGCTCCCGACCTGGTTGGCGCAGTTCGGTCTGCCGGCCGGCGGCGCGTGGGCTATCCTGGCTCCCTTCCTGGCTCTCCTGCGCTATGAGCCGGCGCTACTCTTTCTGGGTCTGCCGGCCGCCGTCTGGGTCGTGGTTCGCGCCGGCCGCCCCGGGAAGCTCTACGCCCTATGGCTGGCCCTGTTACTGCCCATTCTGCTGCTGCAAGCGACGGCCTTCCACAATGCCGCCGCGGCCGTCGTCCCCGGCTATTTGCTCATCGGCCTGCTGGCGGGCGACTTGTCGACCGAGGCAGCGCACAACGGTCGCCGAACGTCGTGGCTCGTGGCCGGCGGGCTGGCCTTGCTGGGCATGGTCCTGCTGGTCAGTGTCGGCCGCTTCACCCGCCTGGGTCTATGGTCGGGCGGCCAGGCGTCGCTGGTCGGGCTGGCTGTGCTGGCCTTCGTTTTCGCCGGCATCGCCGTCATTCTGGCCCTGGCCTGGGATAACGCCAGCGCGCGGCGGGGCGCCTTCCTCGGCGTGGCCGCACTGCTGCTCTACTGGCAGTGGGGCACGGCATGGCAGCTGAGCCGCCAGGGAGCCAATGACCCGCGCGAGCGCTGGGTGGTGGCCGGAACCGATGACGACGTGCCAGTCATGGTTGACTTGCTGCGGAACACTTCGCTGCAAACGGCCAACTCCGACCACGATCTGGAGATTTTCAGCACGGTCGAATCGCCCGTGTTGCGCTGGTATTTCCGCAACTATGAGCGCTTCGCTGCCGGCCCGACCCTGCCGCTTCAGGCACAGCCGGCGGTGATCATTACGCCGGCCGACGCGGAGCCGCAGGCGACCAGCGACTACTTCGGCGCTGACTTCGGGCTGGAGCAACGCGATGTGGCCGCTGACGCCCTTGGCCCGCCGGCCGCGGCCGATGTGCTGCGCTGGTGGCTTTTCCGGGAATCGTTTGCCCCTGTGGAGCAGCGCCGGGTGGTCGTCTGGGTCCGCTCCGATCTGGCGACGGCGCGGTAGTGGACAGCGTCCGATGAACGACCCTCAAGCCCTCATCTGGAACGACAGCGCCGCGCGCTCGTCCCTGTTTGACGACACGCAGGCGCTAATCGGCCGCTGCTTGGCCGGCGAACAGGCGGCCTACGACACCCTTTATAACGAGTACAGCGGCGTCATCTACCGCCTGGCTTACAGCTTGCTGCAACAACAGCAGGATGCCGAGGAGGTCTTGCAGGACAGCTTCGAGTACGCCTTCCGGCGGCTTGACCAGTACGATGCGCGCAAATCAGCTTTCAAGACGTGGCTCTATCGTATTGCCGTCAGCCGTTGCCACAACAAGCGGCGGCGCAAGTGGCTGCCGTCGCTGTCGCTCCAGCAGTTCGGCGCGGCGGAACCGAAAGACCCGGCCGCGCCTTTGCCAGACGAGCGCGTGGCGGCCGGCGAACGACAGCGCGCGGTGTGGGACGCCGTGCGCGAGTTGTCGCCCAAGCTGCGCGAGGTAGCCGTTTTGCGCTATTACGGGGGGCTGGCCTACGGCGAGATCGGCGAGGTGTTGGGCATTCCACCCAAGACGGCCGAGTCGCGGATGCGGCTGGCGCACAAGAACCTGCGCGATCGGCTGAGCGACTTGTTGTAGCGCGCTTATGGACCTTTGCGTTCTGGCGGCGAAAACGCCAGCCTTGAGGCTCGCGCCATAGGGCCGGAAGGTGTGTATAAAACTGTGATGGACACGCAACACCAAGCCCGCCAACTGATTCCCGATTATGTTCTGGGACTGCTGACGGCCGACGACCAGCGTCGTGTGGAGCAGCACGCGCGCGAGTGCGCCGCATGCCGCGAAGCTCTACGGCGCGAGCGGCTCGTCGAGACGCTGGTGCGCGAGACCGTGCACCGCGCCGCTGCGCCGCCAGCTCATCGGCTGCAACACCTGCGACCCGCCCCGCTCCGCCCGGCCGGCGGCCCAGCGAGCCGCATTGCCCGGCGGCTGGCCCCGGCCACGGCGGTTCTGGCGCTGCTGCTGATGGGCCTGCTGGCCCAGGTTGGCGGCTTCGACTCGCTCCATCCGGCGTTCGCCCAGACAGCCAACGCGCCGACCGCGACCGTGACCTCGACACACACGCCGACGGCGACGCTAGCCGCGGCCGGCGCGGAGGCGTATTCCGTAGTAACCCGACCACCCGGCGGCGTCACCCCGCGCATTCAGGAGTCGCCGCGACCAGACGGCCCGACCGCGACCCAAGTCTCCGCGGCGGCAACGCCCATTATCACCCTGCGCTAGCGCCATCAGACGGCCCGCACGAGCAAACGAATGACCGAATTGACCCACTTGCCAGCAGAGCAAACCTCCCCGACGCGGGACTGGCTTTCGCGGCCGCTAATCGCCGCGCTCAGCCTCGACTGGGAAAAGGCCATCTACCTGGCCTTTCTCCTCGTCGCTATTGCCACCCGCTTCTACGGGCTGGGCGATCGCGTCGTCAGTCACGACGAGAGCCTGCACACGCAGTTCTCCTACCAGTATTACAACGGTGACGGCTACGTCCACTCACCGCTCATGCACGGGCCGACGCTCTTCCATGCGACGGCCGTATCTTACTGGCTCTTTGGCGACAGCGACCTCTCCGCGCGCATTCCGGTCGCCATCCTGGGTTGCCTGCTTATTCTCATTCCCTACTTCTTGCGCGACTGGTTAGGGCGCAAGGGGGCGCTGTTCACCAGTTTCCTGTTCCTCATCTCACCCTACATCACCTACTACTCGCGCTACATCCGGCACGATATCTACCTGATCACGTTCGCCTTCATCGTGTTCATCGCCACCTGGCATTACATCCGCGAGCGGCGGAACCGGTATTTGTGGTGGTTCGCGGCGGGGTTGGTGCTCATGTTCGCCACGATGGAAGCCGCTTTCATCTACGTCGCCATCTTTGGCAGCTTCCTGGTCGTGCGCCTGCTGGCGCTGGTTCTCGGCGCGCCGTGGCTGCGGGACGTTCTGCCGCGCATCCGCGGCGCGGTACTGGTGGCGCTCCTGGGCGTCATCCTGGTCGGCATCGGCTTTACAACGCACCGCTTCATGAAGGCGGAAGAAACGGGCGCCACGCCGGCCGCCACCTCCGAGGGCTTCGCGGTCGATCCGAATGCAACTGTGGCCGCCGCAGCCGGGGAGGAGACGACCGGTGGTCTGCTGGCGCGCTGGGTCGAACTCGCCGGCATCGCTCTATTCAGCGCCGGCATCTTCCTGGTCGTGCGCGAGATGAGGCCCCACATCGACCAGTACGCGGAATTCGATCTGATCATTCTTTATGTGACGCTGTTGTTGCCACTGGTATCGCCGCTGTTTATGCGCATCGTCGGCTGGAACCCTCAGGACTACACCCTCAGTACTTGCATGCTCGAGGGACAGGAAACCATGTCGGCCTTCCAGGTGCTCGCGGCGCGTTTGACAAACGGCACGTGCCTTGGCGCGTTTGCCGGCTCGGGGGTTGTCAAGTCGGGCCTCTTTTTGATCGTTACGCTGGTCATCGGTATTCTCGTCGGCCTGTGGTGGGATCGGAAGCGCTGGATCGTCGCCGCCGTTATCTTCCACACGATTTTCATCATCCTGTTTACCTCGGTTTTTACCAACCTTGGCGGGTGGCGAACGGGCATGATCGGCTCGCTCGGCTACTGGCTGGAGCAACATGGCGTCCAGCGCGGCAGCCAACCCTGGTTTTACTATCTCTTCGTCACACCGTTCTACGAATTTCTGCCGGTTATTTTCTCCGTCGCCGGCATCTACCTGTGGACCAAGCAGCGGCGCATTAGTGGTGTCGTCTGGTACTGGATACTTCTGCTTCTGGCCGCCATCCCCGCCTACAGCCTGGTCAACTGGCTGTTTAACCGCAACCAGGCCAACGCGCTCCAGCAGAGCATTATTCCCGGCCTGCTCGTCGCCGCGGCCATCCTCGGCGCGGGCGCGGTCTTCTGGTTCGTTGCCTGGCGCCGGCGGCTTGCCGACGGGCTGGGATTGGAGCGCGGGCTGCGCGAACTGGTCGACCTGCCGGCGTTTGTCGGCTTCGTGCCCTCACTGATCTGGTGGATGCTGCTCACGTGGCCCGCCTACAGTATAGCCGGCGAGAAAATGCCCTGGCTCAGCGTCCACTTCGTCATCCCGATGGCCTTGCTGTCGGGCTGGTATCTGGGCCAGCGCGTCGAGTGGGCGGGGGCGCGCGAACTCGTCGGCCGGCGTGGTCTGCTGGCCATCGGTCTGACCATGCTCCTCATCGCGGTGGCCGGTATCGCCGTGACCCCGCTTGCGCTGGGCCGGGTGAAGCTCGGCGCACAGGAAACCGCGCAATTGGCCGCTCTCGGCCGCTTTCTGGGCGGGCTGCTGCTGGCCGCGGGCGTGGCCTTTCTGTCGCAGCGCGCTATTTCCCGTCTGGGGGATCGCGCGCGGCGCGGCGCGTTGACGCTGGGCGTGTTCGGCGTGCTGGCGCTGATAACGATTCGCTTCAGCTACATGGCCAGCTTCGTGAACTATGATTACACCAACGAATACCTGGTCTACGCCCACGGCGCGCCGGCTACCAAAAGTGTGGTACTGCGTCAGCTCGAGGAGTTGTCACTGCGCCTCTATGGGGATAAGAGCATCAAGGTCGCCTATGATAGTGACGTGTCCTGGCCCTACACCTGGTATCTACGTGACTATCCGAACAAGGTCTTCTTTGGCGATAATGCCTCACAGAGCCTCAATGATTCACCGGTCGTCATCGTCGGCCGCAAGAACTGGGAGAACGTTGACCCGTTTCTTGCCAACAATTACGTGAAGCACGAGTATACGTATCTATGGTGGCCGATGGAGGAGTACCGCCGCTTCTCCTGGAACGCCATCTTCGGCTACGGCCAGCCGGAAGACCAACCACGGCGCGGGCTGGGGAACCCCGACGTGCGCCAGGCTCTATGGGATATCTTCTGGCACCGCGACTACACCAAGTACGGCCAGGTCTTCGGCGGCATCTACACCGCCGGGCAATGGCCGGTTCGCCACGACCTGCGGCTGTATATCCGCAAGGACGTGCTGGCCGACCTCTGGGACTACGGCGTCGGCGCGGTCAGCGCCGCTGGTCTGGTTGACCCCTATGAAGCCAATGAGCTGGCGCTGTCCCCCGCGCTAGTCATCAACGAGACGGGCATCGCCGGGACGACCGAGGGCGCGTTGAGCAGCCCGCGGAACGTCGAGGTTGGACCGGATGGGCTGGTCTACGTGGCTGACTCGGGCAACCACCGCATCCAGGTGTTTGACGTCGACGGTCGCTTCGTACGCGGTTGGGGCAGTTTCGGCAGCGAGCCGGGGCAGTTCAACGAGCCCTGGGGCCTGGCGGTTGACGACGAATTCGTCTACGTGGCCGACACGTGGAACCATCGCATCCAGAAATTTACCCTGACCGGCGAACTGGCGGGCGTATACGGCACCAGCGGCGCGCCGTCGGCCGAAGACCCGGGGGGCGGACTGGGCCTCTTCTTTGGCCCGCGCGACATCGCCCTGCTGAATGATGGAACGCTGCTTATCACCGACACCGGCAACCACCGCCTGCAACTGATGGACCGCGACGGCAACTTCATCCGCGCCATCGGCTCTTTCGGCAACCAGCCCCTGCAATTCAACGAACCGGTTGGTCTAGCGGTCGCGCCCGACGGTTCGGTTTACGTGGCCGACACGTGGAATGGCCGCGTTCAACGGCTATCACCCGAACTGCTGAGTCTGGGCGAGTGGCGCGTCGAGGCCTGGTACGGGCAGTCGATCAACAACAAGCCCTATCTGGCCACCGACGCCGAGGGGCGCGTCTACGTCAGCGATCCGGAGGGCTACCGCGTGCTGATCTTTAGCTCCAGTGGCGGCTACCTGAACCGGTTCGGCCAATACGGCACGGACGTAGGCAGCCTCGGCTTGCCCAACGGCTTGGCGATAGACGCCGATGGTAATCTGTGGGTGGCCGATGCCGGCAATCACCGCATCCTGCAATACCCCGCCATCTATGGAAACGCGCCCGCGCCGGAGGCGCTGGATGAAGCGCCGGCTGATAACGTTGCTCCGGTGGATGAGATTGTGCCGACGGCCGCGGGTCAGGGAGAATAAGAGAGGCAACCACTGATTACACGGATTACACGGGTTCGGACGTCGTTGACGAAGGGCGGCCTACTCCGGTCACATTCTCGCCCGTCCAAGTTAGCCACCCAGCCGGACAACCGGTGTAATCCGCGGTTTCTTGCGTTGAGACGGACATGAGCGAGCTACCGGAAAAATTGGAAACCATTATCGAGGACTTCCAGTTGATGGAGGGCCAGGAGAAGCTGGAGTACCTGCTGGAGCTATCGGAGAGGCTGCCAGATTTGCCCGATTGGCTGGCTGGCCGGCGCGACAACATGGACCAGGTACACGAGTGCATGAGTCCGGTCTTCGTCTACGCCGAGAAGCGGCCCGACGGTCGCGTTGATTTCTATTTCAACGTGCCCCGTGAATCGCCGACGGTGCGCGGCTTTGCGGCTATCTTGCAAGAGGGACTCGGCGGCGAGACGGCCGAAACCATCAGCGCCGTGCCGTCGGAGTTCTATCTGAGGATGGGCTTGCAGCAGGTCCTGAGCGGCCAGCGCCTCAACGGTATCGCGGCCATTCTGGAACACATGAAGCGGCTGGCGCGGGCGAGTTAGGCGACGAAAGCGGACCACGGACTACAGCGCTCCTGGCCGTGGTCAGTGGTCCTTCGTTCGTGGTCCCTAGCGGTCGCGCTCCAACACGAGATGCGTTAGCGCCTCCAACTGGTCGCGCGCGGGCGAGGGCGGAATGTGGGTCAAAGCGCGACGAGCGCGCTCCACCATTTCAGCCGCCTGCAGGCGAGCCACTTCGATCGCCCCAGAGGAGCGCAGTTTGGCCATCATTTGCTGGACCGGGTCGTTTTCCTCGATGACCGCCGCAGCCGGCTGGAGAGTCAGGATAGCCCTTTCGCCCTCAGCCACGAACGCGCCGCGCCCCTGCGCCAAATCGGCGCCGATCGGCTTGCCAAGCGTTTCCGGGTCGCCGATCACGTCGAGGATGTCGTCGACCATCTGGAAAGCAATACCCAGGTTATAGGCATAGTCGGCCAGGGCATCGATCTCTTCCGGCGTGCCCCCACCCTTCATCGCTCCCATGCGCGCCGCGGCCTCGAACAGGCTGGCCGTCTTTAGAGCGACGATGCGCTTGTAGGTTTCGCGGTCGATCTCGCCCGCCTTGGCGGAAACAGCCTGGAGCGTCTCGCCCTCGACCAGTTCGACACAAGCGTTGGCAAAAACCATATTATAGGCCGTACCATAGGGGGCCATGAGTTGGTAGACCTTGGCGAATAGGTAGTCGCCGGTCAGCAAGGCAAAGGTGCGGCCCCACCGGGCGTGGACGGAGGGACGGCCGCGCCGCAGCAGGCTGTGGTCGTTTATGTCGTCATGAACGAGGGTCGCCGTGTGGACCATCTCGACCGCGGTCGCCATCGGCACGACCTCGCTCAGATCGTCGCCGCCCAGCGCCAGGTAGGAGAGGAAGGCGATGTGCGGCCGCAGCTGCTTGCCGCCGGAGGTCAGGATATGGCGGCTGGCATCGTTGAGCAAGCTTACCTCGCTGTCAATCGCCGCAACCAGCGCCTCTTCCACGGCCGCGATTCCCTCGCGCGTCAACGTCACATCCATTCGTGTTGCCTCTTTTTGTGCGATCGCGTTCATAACTTTCAAATTTTTTTGAACGAAATGTAACCTTGATTATAGACGAGGACGGGCCGGGGGTCAAGCGGATTGTGAAGGAATTCTCAAATCGCGACCCGGGCGGCCAGAACCCCAACCAACCTGTCAGGCCGCCGAGAGAACTATGTTACAATGGCGTCAGGAGAGGAACGCCATGCAAGCCCTGAAAGACCGAATTCGCCGCGAAGGAGAAAACCTCGGTCGCGGAATCCTGAAGATCGACAGCTTTCTGAACCACCAGGTTGACCCGCGGTTGATGGAGGCCGCGGGTGAGGCCATCGCCGCGCGCTTCGCCGGCAGCGGAGCGACCCGTATCCTCACCGCTGAGGTCAGCGGCATCATCCCCGCCGTGATGGCCGGCAAGGCGCTGGGAAACTTACCGGTTGTCTATGCCCGCAAGCACAAACCCATCACCATGCGCGAGCCGGTCTACGTAGACAGCGCTCCCAGCCACACCAAGGGGGATGAGGTGCTGTTGATGGTTTCGCCGGAGTTCTTGGCTCCTTCGGACCGCATTTTGATCGTCGACGACTTTCTGGCCACCGGCCGCACCATCGACGCCCTGGCGCGCATCGTTGCCGTGGCAGGAGCTACCCTGGTAGGCATCGTTACCGTGGTGGAAAAGACGTTCGAGGGCGGCCGGGAGGTCCTTGCCCCCTGGGGCGTGCCCATCGTTTCGCTCGCCACGATCACGGACATGAGCGACGGCAAAATCGTTCTGAGGGACGAATGACGTAAGACAAGTTACGAGATACGAGATACGAGATACGAGTGCTACCCCATCCACTGACCGCTGACCCCTGCTATGCCTGACACCATCATCATCCTTGACTACGGCTCGCAATATGCCCAGTTGATCGCCCGGCGGGTGCGCGAAGCCAACGTTTACTGCGAGTTGCTCCCCTGGCGCACGCCGCCGGACGAAGCCCTAGGGCTGCGGCCGAAAGGTTTCATCCTGAGCGGCGGCCCGAATAGTGTCTACGACCCCGGCGCGCCCGTGCTGCCCGACTACGTCCTTGACGCGGGCGTGCCCGTGCTTGGCATCTGCTACGGCATGCAACTGTTGGCCCACCGGCTCGGCGGCCGGGTCGCCCGCAGTGCACGGCACGAGTACGGCCCGGCAACCCTGATCGTGGACGAAACCGAGACGCCACTATTTGCCGGATGGAGCGCCACCGACGGCCGCGCCGAGCAAGTGTGGATGAGCCACGGCGACAAGGTGGAGGCGTTGCCGCCCGGATTTCGCCCGGTCGCCCACAGCCAGAACTCCCCCTACGCGGCGGCGGCCGACCCAGAACGCGACTACTACGCCGTCCAGTTCCACCCCGAGGTGGCCCACACGCCACAGGGTCGCGTGCTGCTCAGCAACTTCGTCCACCGCATCTGCGGCTGCGGCGCGGACTGGACACCGGCCAATGTCATCGAGGAGCGCACGGCGGCTATCCGGGCACAGGTAGGCGACGGCCGCGTCGTCCTCGGCCTCAGCGGCGGCGTGGACTCGTCCGTTGCCGCGGCGCTCATCCACCGCGCCATCGGCGATCAGCTTACCTGCATCTTCGTCGATACCGGGCTGCTGCGTCAAGGAGAGGCGGTCAAGGTCGTGCAAGCGTTCCAGCAGGAGCAGGGTATCCACCTCGTGGCCGTAAACGCGGTTGAGGAGTACCTGGAAGCCCTACGCGGCGTCACCGATCCAGAGCAAAAGCGGCGCGTCATCGGCGAGAAATTTGTGCGCATCTTCGAGCGCGAGGCGCGCAAGCTGGGCCAGATCGACTATCTGGCCCAGGGCACCATCTATCCCGACGTCATCGAGAGCGCCGGGCGGGGGCGTGGCGAAGCCCACGTCATCAAGACCCACCACAACGTCGGCGGACTGCCAGCCGACATGCAGTTCGAGTTGGTGGAGCCGCTGCGGATGCTGTTCAAGGACGAGGTGCGGCGGCTAGGCACGGCGCTGGGCTTGCCCGATAGCGTTGTCTGGCGGCAGCCCTTCCCCGGGCCAGGTCTGGCCGTGCGCTGCCTGGGCGAAATCACCTGGGAGCGGCTGGAGCGGCTGCGCCATGCCGACGCCATCTTCATCGAGGAGCTGGGGCGGGCCGATCTGCTGCGCGACGGCACGCAGCAGGCGTTCGCCGTGCTGCTGCCGGTCAAAAGCGTCGGCGTGATGGGCGACGGCCGCACCTATAAGGAAGTCGTCGCCTTGCGGGCCGTGACCACCGAAGACTTCATGACCGCCGACTGGGCGCGGCTGCCCTACGACGTGCTGGCCGAGGCCAGCCGGCGCATCGTCAACGAGGTGGAAGGGATAAACCGGGTGGTGTTCGACGTGACCTCGAAGCCGCCGGGGACGATTGAGTGGGAGTGAGGCGAGTTGCGAGTTATGAACTACGAGTTTGGTAGTGTGACGCGCAGCGAACTGTAGCGCGAGGCGCAGGATACCAGGAGGGCTTATCATGGAGAACGTCTCGGTAATTCGCCGGGGCTGGCAAATCGTGCGGGGGCACAAGGCGCTGTTCGGCTTCAGCGCGGCAAGCGCGCTGGCGTCGGGCCTGGGCTTTCTGGCTCTCTACGCCGCGGCGGTGGCCGCCCTGCTGGCCGCGCCCGGCAGCCTGCGCTTCGTCTTCGGCCTGCCGCCGGAGTTGTTCCCCAGGGAGACGCTCTGGCCGTTCTCGCCGTGGTTGTTCATCGTCACCGCGCTGGGCCTGATCGCCTGGCCGCTGCTGTGGCTGCTGGGGCTGGCGGCGCGGGCGGCGCTCATCGCCGGCGCGGCCGGGGCCGACGAAACCGGCCGCATCGCCGCAGGGCAGTCGTTCGGCCGCGGGTTGCGGCGCGCCCCGCGGCTGGCGGCGATGGCTTTCCTGCTGTTTCTGCCGAACCTCGTCTTCTATGCGGTCTACTACGCCGTTGCCATCGGCGCGCTGCGGGGCTTCATGACGCAACTGCTTGCCGCGCCCGACATGACGGCCTTGACCCGCGTTTCGTCCTTCTCCCTGCTATCGACCAGCCTGTCGTTCCTGGCCCTGGTTCTGAACGTTTTCCTGCAATTCATCTACGCCTTCGCCTTCCGCGGCGTCGTCCTGAATGACCTACAGCCGGTCGCCGCCATCCGCCACGGCTGGGCCGTGCTGCGGGCCAACGCCAACGACATCCTGCCCCCGGCGGCCATCTTCGGCGCGACCCTGGTCGGGGCGGCGGTGCTGTGGTACGGAGCCTTCTTCGTCATCTACGTACTGTTTATCATTGCCCTTCTTACCAACCGGTCAGGGCCATCGCTGGGCCTGATCGGCGTCGCCGGCATCGCCTTTCTTGGCCTGCTGGCGCTGAGCTATGTCGCCGCCGCTCTCTACCTCGCCTGGCGGTCGGCCGCCTTCACCGTGGGCTACCGGCGCTGGACACGTGCGGCCGCCGCGGCAGGGGAGGCTTCCACCGCTTGAGGAGCGATGGCGTCCGGCAAGGGCCGGGCAGGTGTTGCGGCAGTGGTAAGGACAGATCCGAAACTTGCCTAGATGGGTTTTCGCGGCTGTTTCGCGCGCCCGCAACCGAAATGGCTACCGTTGCGTATTGAGAATCAGTGACATTAGTGTAAGATGAGTCGTGAACGGCGGGACGCGGACGACGCCTCAACCCTCACCCGCGCCAGTGGCCGCTCGCGCATCATGCAGACAGAAGGAGCGTTAGACATGGACTACATGGGTACGATTCGGCGCGGATGGGACATCGCCTGGAACAACAGGTGGCTCTGGCTGCTGGGCTTCCTGGCGGCGCTGGGTAGCGGCGCGATGAGCACCAGCAACTTCAACGTCAACTCCAACGACCTGGGCGGCGCGTCGGGCGGCATCTCGCCGCAGCTGGGCGCGGCTCTGGCTGGCGGCGTGCTGCTGCTCGTCTGTGTCTTCTTCATCCTCGGCATCTTGCTGTGGCTGGTGAGTCTGGCGGCACGCGGCGGACTGATTACCGCCGTCAGCGACCTGGATAAGGGGCAGCGGTCGAGCTTCGGCCAGGCGTTTCGCCAGGGCTGGCGCAAGGTCCTGCCGCTGGCGGGGATGACCATTCTACTCTTCGCCGTGCTGATCATCCTGATCATCATCCTGGCCGTTGTCTTTGCCGGAACCATCGCCGGAGCGATTGCGGCGGGTTCCAGCGGCGACAACCAGGGCATCGCGGCGATAGTGGGGTCACTGGGCATCGCCGTC
>CAZSOD010000050.1:21023-22155 GCA_964608255.1 uncultured Ardenticatenaceae bacterium | reverse complement strand
AGCTCCGTGCCCGGCGTGCCGACGCGCGACTCGCCGGGGTTGACCGCCGCCGCCGGGTTGGCTTCCGGGATGAGCCACGTCAGGGTAAGCTGGTCGAGCGTCCCTTCAGCCTGCAACTGGTCGATAGCCGCGTTCAGGTCGTCGAGCAATTGAGTGTTGTCGGCGGCCACGGCGATGCCGTAGGCCCGGCTGTCGAGCCAGGCGGCGCGGCCGTCGCCCCCGGCGAGGCGCAACTGCTCCGGGAAGCTGGCGGCGAAGTACTCGGCCGTGTAGCTGTCGAGGATGACCGCCTGCACGACCTCGTCGATGAGCGCCTGGACGAGCTGCGACGGCTGCTCGTAGGTGAACAGGTCGGTTTCCGCGATGCCCAGGGTGCGGGCCGTGTCCAGCCCGGCACTTTCGGCCAGCACGCCCACGGCCATCCCCGGTTGCAGGTCGGCGGCGCTGTTGATGGTCTTGTTATCGATCAGCACCATGACCATTTGCCCCACCGCCAGGTAAGGATGGGTATAGGCGATGCCCGGCGGCGGCGCGTCGGGGATGAGCAGGGCGGACATGACGGCGTCGAAGTCGCGCGGCGAGCCGGCGGCGATGCTTTGCAGGACGCCGTCGCTGGGCGTGACCACCCACTCATAATCGACGCCCGTCTCGCCGGCGATGGCCTCGACTACGGCGTTGTTGAAGCCGGTGACGTTGCCGAAGGCGTCGAAGTCGGCGAAGGGCGGCAGCGGGGCGTCGGTGGCGATGACCAGCAGGTCGCTATCGGGCGGCACGGGCAGGTCGGCCGTCGCCCGCGGCGTCGGGACGAGCGGCGCGACGTCGGCCGCTGGTTCCGGCCGCTCGGCGCAGGCGGCCAGGAGGAGCAACAGCAGGGCGATAAGCAGCCACCACCGGTGCGACGCACTTTCTGAAGTGCGTTGCACCTTCCAGCGGCGCTCATCAGAACGTGCAACGCACCTCAGAAGGTGCGTCGCACGGGCATGGGGGCGGGGGGAGGGGCGCAGCAACATGGGGAACCTCGTTGAGACAGCCACGGTCGGCCGCGCCGTTAGTATAGCCGTCCCTGCCGCGCCGCTGAAGGGTAGCGGGCGGATTTCATTGATTACACATCAGAAGGGGCCAGGTTCCAGGG
>CAZSOD010000050.1:0-20923 GCA_964608255.1 uncultured Ardenticatenaceae bacterium | reverse complement strand
AACCTGGCCCCTGGAACCTAGAACCTAGAGTTCCACCCGCGTCCCCAACCCCAGCGCCGCCCCGTTGCGGACGACGATGCGCGCCGCCACGCCGTCCTGCACGGCCACGCCGACCGACTTGAAGAAGGTAATCTGCTCCGGACTGGTGCGGCCCGGCTTCAGCCCAGCGATGACCTCGCCGATCTCCGTGCTGACGTGGTCGAGGGTGATCTGCCCGGCGTTGAGGGGGATGATCAGGTCGCCCGTCTCGGCCAGCGCCGCCTCGCGCGAATCGAGGACCACCAGCGCCCGGCGCACGGTTGCCACGTCGATCTCCTGCATGTCGGGCGTGAAGGAGCCGATGGCGTTGACGTGGGCACCCGGCTTCAGGTCGCGGCCGTCGAAGACCGGCGTGCGCGCGGTCGTGGCGGCGCAGATGATGTCGGCGTCGGCCACGGCCGCCCGGGGGCTGTCGACGATGGCGATGTCGGCCGGGATCGGTCCCTGCCCGGCCATCTCCGCGGCGAACGCCTCCGCCCCGACCGGGCTGAAAAGGCGCACCTGCTCCACGCGGCGTACTGTGCAAACCGCCTCCAGTTGCCGCCGCGCCTGCACCCCCGCGCCGAAGAGGGCGACCACGGCCGCGTCGGGCCGGGCCAGCACGTCCGTCGCCGCGCCGCTGGCCGCGCCGGTGCGGATGGCCGTCAGCGCGCCGCCCTCGATGATCGCCAGCGGCGCGCCTGTCGCCGGGTCCACAGCCAGCACCAGGGCGTGGATAAGCGGCAGGCCGCGCGGCGGGTTGCTGTTAAAGACGGAGACGACCTTCAGCCCCAGCGCCCCGTCTTCGCCGTCCGCGCCGGGGCTGTAGACGGGCATGATGAGGGTGCTGTCGCCGTCGGCGACGCTGAGGTGGGTGCGCAGCGGAACCTGCGCCCGCCCGGTGGAGAGCTGGACGTAGCCGGCCTTGACGGCTTCGATGGCCTCGGCCATCGGCAGGGCGCGGCGCACGTCGGCGGCGGAGAAGAGTGTCAGTTCCATGCCCGTAGTAGAGCGATTCTCCAGAATCGCTCGCCGGAGGGGCAATTCCGGAGAATCGCCCTACTCAATCCCCAGATACACCTTCTGCACCATCGCGTTGCGCTGCAGGGCGCGCGCGCTGTCGCTCAGCACGATCTCGCCCGTCTGCAACACGTAGCCGCGGCTGGCGATCTGGAGCGCCATGAGCGCGTTCTGCTCCACCAGCAGGACGGTCGTGCCCTGCTTGTTGATGTCCTCGATGGTGCTGAAGATGGCTTCGACCAGCACCGGGGCCAGGCCCATCGACGGCTCGTCGAGCAGCAGCAGGTTCGGCCGCGACATCATGGCGCGGCCCATGGCCAGCATCTGCTGCTCGCCGCCCGACATCGTCCCCGCCACCTGGGCGCGGCGCTCCTTGAGCCGCGGGAAAAGGCCATAGATACGCTCGATGTCGCCGGCAATCCCCGCCTTGTCGTTGCGGTGGTAGGCGCCCATCTCCAGGTTTTCCAGCACCGTCATCCGCGAAAAGACGCCGCGCCCCTCGGGCACCATGGCCACGCCCTTCGACGCGAGCTGGCTGGGTTTGAAGCGGGTTAGCTCCACGCCGTCAAGCGTGACCGAGCCGGTCGTCGGCCGCATCAGGGCGCAGATCGTTCGCAGCGTCGTCGTCTTGCCCGCGCCGTTGCCGCCGATCAGGCTGACGATCTCTCCCTTCTCAACCGCCAGCGACACACCCTTCAGCGCGTGGATTTTGCCGTAATAGGCGTGGACGTTGTTCAGTTCGAGCATGCTCATGCCGCGGCCTCCACTTCCTCGACCGATAGATGGGCCGCGCCGGCTGCGCCGCGGCCCAGGTAGGCCTCGATCACGCGCGGGTTGCCCTGAATCTCGGCCGGCGTCCCCTGGGCGATCTTCTCGCCGTAGTCCAGCACAGTGATGTCTTCGGAGATGCCCATGACCACGCGCATGTCGTGCTCGATGAGCAAAATGGTGATGCCGATCTTGTCGCGCAGGTTGCGGATGAACTCTGTCGTCTCGGCCGTCTCCTTGGGGTTCATGCCCGCGGTCGGCTCGTCCAGCAGCAGCAGCTTCGGCTTGCTGGCCAGCGCGCGGGCGATCTCCAGCCGGCGCTGGTCGCCATAGGGCAGGTTGCGGGCCAGGTTATCCCCCTTGCCGCGCAGGCCAACGAAGTTGAGCAGCTGGTTGGCGTCGACAGCGGCCTGCTCCTCCTCCGCTTTCGTCTGTCGCAGCCCGAAGAGCGGCCCGAACCAGCGCGAGCGCAGCCGCGGCTCCATGCCCGTCAGGATGTTCTCGATGGCCGACATGTTGGCGAAGAGGCGGATGTTCTGGTACGTCCGGGCGATGCCCAGGCGGGTGATGATGTCGGGCGTTTTGCCAGCAATGGAGTGGCCGTCGAAGACGATATCGCCCTCGTCGATCTTGTAGAAGCCGGTGATGCAGTTGAAGAAGGTTGTCTTGCCCGCGCCGTTGGGGCCGATGATGCTGACGATGCTCCCGGCGGGGATGTTGAAGCTGAGATTATTGACGGCGACGAGGCCGCCGAAGCGTTTGGTGACGTTCGTTGCTTCCAGGATGTTGGCCATCATACCCCTCCGCGCCTAAACCAGCGCCGCCGTCTCTTCCGGTTGGCCGCTGTCCGCCGCCATCACGCCGTCGGCGGTTGCCGCCGCTCGGCTAACAGCCGCTTCCTCCTCAGCCGCGTGCAGTTCGCGCCGCCGCACGGCCGACGGCCACAGGCCCTCCGGTCGCACGAGCATCATGACGATGAGCAGCACGCCGTACATCAGCAGCCGGTACTCCTCGAACTCGCGCAGCAGTTGCGGTAGGCCGACCAGCACGAACGATCCCAGGATGACGCCCGGCAAGCTGCCCAGACCGCCGACGATGATGATCGCCAGCACGTTGATGGAGATGAGCAGATTGAAGCTGTTGGGGAAGACCGAGGCGATACGGCTGGCGAAAATGGAGCCGGCCAGCCCGGCCAGCGCCGCGCCGATGGCGAAAGCCAGCAGCTTCGAGGCGACCAGATTGATCCCCATCGCCTCAGCCACGTCTTCGTCTTCGCGCATGGCCATCCAGCGCCGCCCGGCGCGGCCGTCGCGCAGCCGCGACGCGATGAACACGGCCAGGATGCACCCGGCCAGCAACAGGTAGTAAAACGCTTGCGGCGTAATGAAGCGGAAGTCGCCGACAGACGGCCGGGCGATCTGCGTGATACCCTGCGCGCCGCCGATATAGGGCTTTAGCAGGTCGGAGACGACCAGCACGCGGATGATCTCGCCGAAGCCAAGGGTGACGATAGCCAGGTAGTCGCCGCGCAGGCGGAGGACGGGGATGCCAAGGATGATGCCGGCCAACGTGGCGGCGGCCACGGAAACGGGCACGGCGATCCAGAAGCTCATCCCCGCGCCCAGATTGCCGGTCGAAGTCAGCAAGGCCGTGGTATACGCGCCGATGGCGAAGAAAGCCACGTAGCCCAGGTCGAGCAGCCCGGCGAAGCCAACGACGATGTTCAGGCCCAGAGCCATCAGCGCGAAGGTCAGCACCTGCGCTACCACATCGGAGAGGTACTGCCCCAGAATCCACGGCAGTGCCAGAAGCGCGACCAGGCTGAGGGCCATGATGAGCACGCTGCGCCGCTTCTGCTGCTCCGGGGTGAACGTGACCTGGCGACGGGCATAGCGGGCGCGGCCGGAGAACTCCCAGTACACGGCGATGAGCAGGGCAATGGCGAAGACCGCCGCCGCCGCCAGGGGCGTGATACCCTTCGTACCGAAGAAGATGCGCACGACGCTACGCTGGAGGAACTGGTTGGCGATATTGAGCGGCACGTCGGAGAAGAGGCTGAAGCCCAACGTGACCAGCAGCGCGGTGAGGATCGGCCGGCGCACGCGCGCGGGCACCAGGTGGATAGCCGCGCCGAGCAGGCCCAGCCCGGCCATGACCGCGGCCAGCAGCAGGCTGCCGGCGACCGCCCCACGGCCGAAGGTCAGGATGTCCACCATCTTGGGCGAGATGTTGACGAAGTACTCCCGAATGTTGTCCCAACCGCTGGCGACGAAAATGAGAACGATAACCGGCAGGGCCACGCTCAGCCCGGCGACCAGCCCGCGCAGGAGGGCCGTAGCCGGCGAGCGTCCCGCGCCTTCGTCTTTCCCCACGGCGCTGTAGCCAGCGTAGAGGGCAGGGATGAACAATAGCACCTGACCCAACGACAGGACGCCCACGACCAGGTCGCGTTCATCGAAGGCCTCGACCATGCCGACGACGCTCGTCAACAAGACGACGACGCCCGTTAGCAGGCCAATCCGGACAGCGTAACGCCAATTTGATGATCCCATGCTGCTACCCCCTTTAGGCCTTCTTTTCGGCGAGCTTTTCGCCCAGGATGCCCTGCGGCCGGAAGATCAGTACCAGCACCAGCAGCGTGAAGGCGATCACGTCCTTGAGTTGGTGCACACCGGGCAGGCCCAGCCCTTCGAGAATGAGCGGCGGACCCACGGACTCGATGACGCCCAGGAAGAAACCGCCCAGCGCCGCGCCGGGGATGCTGCCGATACCACCGAGCACGGCAGCCGTGAAAGCCTTGATGCCGGGCACAAAGCCGATGGAGAAGGACGCTTGCTTGAACGTCAGGCCCCACAGCACGGCGGCAATGCCGGCCATGGCCGCGCCGACGGCAAAAGTCATGGCGATGGTGCGGTCGACGTCGATGCCCATTAGCGTCGCCACGTCCTTGTCTTCGGCCACAGCGCGGATGGCCTTGCCCGTCTTTGTTTTCTGGACGAAGAGATAGAGGCCAATGAGGGCCACAATGGACGCAGCCAGAACGACAAGACGAACCTTCAGGAAGTCGAAGCCCATGATGGCCACGCGCCCTTCAAGCGCATCCGGTACCGGGTAGGGCACGACCGCCGAGCCAAACAGGCCGCGGAAGATATTCTGCCAGAAGAACGACGCGCCGATGGCCGTGATGAGCGGCACAAGGCGCGGCGCGCGGCGCAGCGGCCGGTAGGCGATCCGCTCTGTGAGAAGCGATACAGCCATGGCCGTTAGCACCGAGACGAAAATCAGCAGGATGATGCTAATGAGGGGTTGCGAGTCCAGGAAGCCACTGGAGGCCAGCGTCGCGCCCACCAGCACGGCTGAAGTCATGGCCCCGGACATGAAGAACTCGCCGTGGGCGAAGTTGATCATGAACAGGACGCCGTAGACCATGGTGTAGCCCAACGCGATGAGTGCGTAAAGGCCCCCCTGCGACAGTCCGGAGGTCAGAAAGTCCAGCCAGTCCTTGGTGGAGTAGGCTATGCCGGCCCCGAAAAAGAGCTTGCGAATGATTCCAACGACAACGAGCAGGATGATGACGACGCGAAACACCCATAGGGCGACATCGATCCAGTCTGTCTCTTTGAGCCGTTGCGACAATGTCATTGAGCGGCCTCCTGGCTTCGTAAGGTTCTCTGCGCGGCCCTTGGCCCGAGCTACAATCGGGAGCCGTAAATAAGCAATAGGCTCCGGAGAGCAGACAAGCTCTAGAGCCGGAGCCTATTATCCAACGCTAATGCGAATAAGGCCAGCCTTTCGACTGGCCTTCGTCACGCGCTGTCAACCTTACTGCTCGTTTCCGCCCTTGCTGCTCCAGACCTGAACGAACGCGCCATTCTCGACGCGCTTGATGCCGATGTTGGCGTCGGCGCAGTCGCCATACTCGTTGCAGGTCAACGTGCCCGTCAGGCCCTGGTAGCCGCTGGTGGCGTAGAGCGCATCACGCAGCGCCTGGCGGCCGATGAGCAACGTGCCATCCGCGCCCTGCTTGGCCACCTTTTCGATGGCGTCCATCAGCAGGTTGGCCGCGTCATAAGCGTGGGCATGGAAGACGTTGATCGGGCCCTCGCCGTAGGCCTCGGTGTAGGCCGGGACGAACTCATCCTGGTACTTGCTGTTGGTGAACTCGAGGTTCGGACCGGAGACGACCATGCCCTCGGCGTTCTCGCCCGCGGCGTCGAGCAGCGTCTGCGACTGCAAACCGTCGGCCGCGGCCAGGATCGTGTTTTCCAGACCGGGGATGGTCTTGGCGGTGTTGGTCAGCAAGCCGCCCAGGGGCATGAAGACCGGGTAGAAGAGGAACTCGGGACCCGACGCGGCGATGGACGTCAGGAGCGGTTCAACGTTCGTGGCTTCCTTCGATTCGGCTTCGAAGGCCACTACCTCGCCGCCCAGAGCGGTGAAGGCATCGGCAAACGCCTTCGCCAGACCTTCGGTGTAGGGGTCGCCGTCATGGATGGCCGCCGCCTTGCGAACGCCCAGTTCATTGTAGGCGAAGTTGGCCACGGCCTCGCCCTGGACGAGGTCATTGTGGGCCGTGCGCAGGTAGCCGGGCTTGAACGACTGGTTGGGGTCGGTCAGGGCCGGGGACGTGTTGGACGGGGAAATCATGACGTAGCCCGCGTCCGAGATGATGCCGGCCGCCGGAACGCCCGCGCCGGAGCAAGTGGTGCCGATCACGCCGACAACCTGGGGGTTGGCGACGATCTTGGTGGCCGCCGTCTGGCCGCCTTCGGCGTTGCAGCCGTCGTCTTCGGGCTGGAGCTCAATGTCGTGGCCGAGCAACTGGCCGCGCTCGTTGATGGCGATTTCCGCGCCGCGCTGGGAGTCGGTCCCCAGGTCAGCCGTGTCGCCGGAAATGGACAGCGCCGAGGCGATCAGGATCGGGTCGCCCGGGGCGATCTCGACGCAGCCGATGGCGTCATCGCACGTCATATCGTCCGCCGGGGCCGCCGCTTCTTCGCCACTGGTGTCGGCCGGAGCCGCTTCTTCGCCACTGGTGTCGGCCGGAGCGGCCTCGTTTTCCGCAGCGCCGTTATTCCCGCCGGATGGCTGGCACGCCACCAGGGCCAGTGACAGCATCAGCACCAACACCGCAAGCAATGACCAACGTTTCATCGTTCTTCTCCTCTATTCCGTTCTTAACGTGATGTGCAAACTTGGGCTCTTCATGTTGCGCCGGGTAGCGCCCGGCCGATACCGACAGCGTTTTGTCTCTGCGTTACAACTCATTGAACCGTTCCGTCTCCGCCACCACCTCCTCAGGGTTCGATGCCCTCGGGTATGAAGAAAGCCCGTTCTCCGGGGCCTTGGGGTTGGAATTCTAGTGGGACAGGTGAGAGTTGTCAAACGAAGTTTGCCAACGTCAGGGCCGATGGGCCTCGTGAGGTTCGCCCGGGCCAGGGGCCGCCTGGGCGGCATCGGTCGCGGCGCCTGTTTGATCCGGCTTACTCGTACTCTTCGACCACTTCCGTGTACTGGCCGGTCACCATAAAAATGACCCGCTCGGCCAGGTTTGTGGTCCGGTCGCCGATTCGTTCCAGGTTGTGGGCGATCCAAAGCAGGTACGTGGGCATCTCGGCGACGTGCTGGGTGTTCAGCGTCTGCATCGCCTCGGCAAAGAACTTGCGATACTGGCGGTTGATCTTCTGGTCGCGCTTGACGATGGCCGTCGCCTTGTCGACGTCGCGCTCCATGTAGGCGGCGACGGCGCGGTTGAGCATGTCCCGGGCCCGCTTGGCCATTTTGGGCAGCCGCGAGAGTTTCAGCCGCTTGGGCGGCGGCTCGCCCTCGGCCGGCGACTCGGGCGGCGCTTCCAGGGCGTCGTCCCTCAGGCTGTCGTCCGTCGTCGCCTCGACCTCGTTCGTGTCCTCAGGCTCGACCTCAGCCGGGCTGGACGGGAGCGGGAGCGGCATGCCCGCCATGCGCGTGACGATTCGCGCGATGCCGGCGGCATGGTCGCCGATGCGCTCCAGCTCAATGGCGAAGTGGATAGCCGCGATTACCGTCCGCAGGTCGCGGGCCATCGGCTGCTGGGTCGCCAGCACAACGTAGCACTTCTCCTCGATCAGGAACCGCAGGCGATTGATCTCGGCGTCCCCGGCGATGACCTCCTCGGCCATCATCCCGTTGGCGGTCATAAGCGATTCCACGGCGTTGCCAATGGCTGCGTCTACCATGCTGCCCATCGACTGGATAGCCTGATTGATTTCATTCAGTTCGCTGTCGAGCAAGGCGCGCGTAGCCAGAGTCATAGGCGGTCTCCTTAAAAGCCGGCCAGCGCGCGCAGCACGGCGGCGGCGGCGGCCGGGTCGTCGACCACGGGCGCGCCGTGGCCGCAGGCGATAACCGAGGGCGATAGCCCCAGCAGCCGCCGCGCCGTGACAACAGCCGCCGCCGGGTCGGCGGTGATGCGCGGCGGTGTCAACTGCAAGCGACCGTCGCGGTTGTTCAGCGCGTCACCGGCAAATAATACACCGGTAGCCGGACTGTAGAGCGCGTGCTGGTCGGGCGTGTGGCCGGGTGCGGCCAGCACGCGCAGCCCGCCCAACACCGGCAGCTCCTCGCCCTCGGTGATGACGCGGATCGCCCCGGCGGGCACGCGGCCATAGCGCACGAAGGCGTCGATGAGGAACTGCGCCACCCGCGGCATGTGGCGGGGCGAACGGCCGCCGCGCAGCAGGTCGGCTGTGGCCGCCCCGGCATAGACAACGGCTCCCGAGCGCTCCTGCAACGCTTTCGCGCTGCCGGCGTGGTCCAGGTCGGCGTGGGTGATGATGATCCGCTTCAGATCGCCCGGCGCGCCGCCAAACCCGGCCAGGCGCTCGAAGATGAGCGCCGCCTTGCCGGGCGTGGCGGCGTCGATCAGCGTGTAGCCGTCGTCGTCACGGCAGAGATAGCAGTTGACGCTGCCCGTGTCGATCCACAGCAGATCACTCGGCATCGGCATCGACCGTTTCCTCCAGCAGGTGGGCCGAGCGGGCGTCGAAAGCGGCGCGGATGGCGTCGTAATCGCCGCGCGGCAGCGGCTTCAGTCCGGCCGTCGCCTGGCGCAGCGCCGCCGAGAGCTTGGTGAAATGGGTGGCGAGCAGGCGCGACTCCTTCACCTCAAGGCTATCCACGTTCTTGGCCGTGAAGACGATTACCGGCACAATGGGCACGTCGCCGGCGTTTGGCGCCGCCTCCTTGATGAACGCCGCCAGTTTGGCCGCCTGGCCTTCGGCGTCCTGGGTGGGGTTGCCCAACCGCTCGCGGCCAAAAAAGCCGCGCATCCCCAGCCCCTTTTGCGACCAGATGTCGCCCACGGCGGCGATGCGGCCGGTTTGGTACTTGGCCACCAGCACGACAACGCCAATGGGCAGCAGCAGCACGTGGGGGGCGGGCAGCAGGTAGTGATAGAGGCGGCCGTCGCGTCGCGCGAACTTGCCGGCGGCCTTGTCGAGCACCTGATCGGGCCGCGGCCGGCGCAGGTAGCGGTGGGCCAGATACAGGCCGACCTGCGACAGGGCATAGCCGATCACCAGCGCCAGCAATTGCAGGACGAAGACATTCGGGTTGTCGCTGAAAAAGATGATCAGCAGCCCGCCCACCAGCACCGCCAGGCCGGCAATGCTGACGAGCTGGGCCAGCCGCGCCAGCCGCGCAATTCGTTTCTCGTCACGTAGTACTTTCATCGGTTACTCGTTGCTATTATGCGCGCAATCGTGTGGAGTTAGCCGCAGGGGAGCAGAGGTGCAGGGGTGAAAGCATCACCCCGGCCCATTTTCAAAGCGCCCCAACACCAGACACGCATTCTGCCCGCCCAGACCGAATGAGTTTTTCAGCGCCACCCGCGGCGACGCCGGGCGCGGCGCATTGGGCACATAGTCCAAATCGCACTCCGGGTCGGGCGTCTCGTAGTTCCACGTCGGCGGAATCAGCCCGCGCGACAGGGCCAATGTCGTGAAGATCGACTCGATCGTCCCCGCGCCGCCCATGGCATGGCCCATCGCCGACTTGGTGCTGCTGATCGGCACTTCGTAGGCCCGCTCGCCAAACAGGCGCTTGATGGCCAGCGTTTCCGTGGCGTCATTGACCGGGGTCGACGTGCCGTGGGCGTTGATGTAGGACACATCGGCCGGGGTCAGTCCCGCGTCGTCGAGCGCCCACTGCATGGCCCGGATGGCCCCCTTCGCTTCGGGGTCGGGCGCGGCCACGTGGAAGGCATCGGACGACGAGGCATGGCCGAGCACCTCGCCATGAATGCGCGCGCCGCGGGCCAGCGCCTTGTCCAGCCGCTCCACCACCACCACGCCGGCCCCCTCGGCCAGGATGAAGCCGTCGCGGTCCTTGTCAAACGGGCGGCTGGCCCGCTCGGGCGTGTCGTTGTAGTGGGTGGAGAGGGCGCGCATGGCCCCGAAGCCGGCGATGGCCGCGTAGTGGATGAGTCCCTCCACGCCGCCGGCGAACACCGTATCGGCCGCGCCGCGCCGGATGAGTTCGGCCGCTTCGCCAATGGTCTGCGTGCCGGTGGCGCAGGCGGCGACGATAGTGCTGATCGGCCCGGTCGCGCCGGTCATGAGGCTGATGTGGTGCGAGGGCATGTTGGCCAGGAACATCGTCATGGCAAAGGGGCTAACCGCCTTCCAGCCGCGAGCGCGATAGGCATCGACCTCCTCAATGGCCCGCTCGATACCCCCGACAGCCGTGCCCATGAGCACAGCCGTGCGGTCAGGGTCGGGCGATTGCTCCGGCAGACGGGCATCGGCAATGGCCATGCGCGCGGCAGCCACGGTCAATTGCGAGGCGCGCGACATGCGCCGCGCCTCCTTGAAGTCCATGTGGTCGCGCGGCACGAAGCCCTTGACCTCGCCGGCGATCCGCGTCGGGAACTCGCTGGCGTCGAACTGGGTAATGGGGCCAACGCCAGAGACGCCAGCCAGCAGGTTAGCCCAGCTTTCCTCGACCGAGTGGCCCAACGGGCTGATCATACCCATGCCGGTGATGACGACGCGCGGGCGTCCCCGGTTGTCTAGAGTGTGGTTGTCCATGATATTCTCGTTCACTTATCCGCGCACTTCCGCAGGCTCTTCGCTCGTAGTCTCGCGCTTCAGCGCTATTCGTTCGTAGTCGCGCCCTTTAGGGCGCGCTCCGGCGTGGTGCGAAGAACGCCCTGAAGGGTGCGACTACGAACCCAGCCGTTCGGCGATGGCGGCGACGATGCCTTTCTCAGCCACGCGGCGGGCTTGCCCGATCGCCTGGCGCATGGCGTAGGCGTTGGATCGGCCGTGGGCAATGATCACAACCCCGTTGACGCCCAAAAGCGGCGCGCCGCCGACCTCATCCGGGTTTAGCTGGTCGCGCACGCGTTGGAAAGCCGGCTTCACCAACAGGCCGCCGATCTTCGTCAGAGTGCCGCCCATAATGTACTTGCGGATGGTGTCGGACATGTAGCTGGCGACGGCCTCGGCCGTCTTCATCATCACGTTGCCGGTGAAACCGTCGGTCACGCCCACGTCGGCCGCGCCGCGCACGAACTCCTTTGGCTCGATGTTGCCGACGTAGTTCAGGCCGCTGGCTTCCATCAGCGGGATAGTCTCCTTGATGAGCTGATTGCCCTTGCCCTCTTCCTCGCCGTTGGAGATGAGGGCAATGCGCGGCCGGCTCAGATCGAGCATCCGCGAGACGTAAACGCTGCCCATCTGGCCGAACTGGAGCAGGTATTCCGGCTTGGCGTCAGCGTTGGCCCCATTGTCGATCAACATGGGCTTGCTCTCGATGGGAAAGACGACGCCGAGAGCCGGGCGCAGCACGCCGGGGATGCGGCCCAGGCCCGTCTGGCGCAGCGTTGCCACGGCCAGGATGGCCCCGGTGTTGCCGGCGCTGACGAAGGCGTCGGCTTGTCCGGCCCGCACCAGCGCCAGGCCGACGTGCATCGACGACCCGCGTTTGTCGCGGGCCGCGGCCGAAGGGCTATCCTTCATGCCGATGGCCTCGGCCGCCGGACAGACCTCAATCGCGAGGCCGGCCGTGTCGTGCCGCGCCAGTTCGGCTTCGACGCGCGCCTGGTCGCCGACCAGCACGATCGCGTCGCCGAACTTCCGCGCCGCCAACACAGCCCCGGCAACATCCGGCCCGGGGTGGGCATCACTTCCCATTGCATCGACCACAATACGCATATGTGCCTGCCCGCATGGAGATTAGCGTGACATTTTAACACAGATCAGTTGTTAGTAGTCAGTGGGCGGTTTCAGTGGTCAGGGGTCGGTCGTTAGTCGTGGGTCGCCCCGGCTCTGGTCCGTGGTCTGTCGCCTGTGGCCGGTGGTCTCTCGCCGGGCCCCTGGAACCTGGCCCCTACCGAATGACGGCCGCCAGCGGCAGCGGCACAAAGACGAGAAAGAAAAGAGCCAGCGTGAAGACGGCCAACAAGCGGCGGCGCGGATCGAGCGGGGTGATGTCTTCGAGCGGCCGGGCGTGATAGCGGCCAAAGATCATCAGCAGGAAGATCCACAGCGCCCAGGTCAGCACCAGCGCCCCCTGAAGGTAGGAATAGACGGTGATCAGCGCCAGGCCGAGGATGGCCGGCCAGAAGAAGCGGCGCGCGCGCGAGCCAAACAGAGCATAGGCCACGTGGCCGCCGTCGAGCTGGCCGACGGGGATCAAATTCAGCCCAGTCACGAACAGCCCCACCCAGCCCGCCCAGGCCACCTGATTGAGCAGCACGTCCTGGCCGCCGCCCGGCAGCACCTGGTTGAAGACGGCGAACTTGGCCAGCAGGTAGAGAAGGGAGTTGCCTTCGTACACGTCGCCCGGCGAGACGGCGACCAGGGGCGACGTAGCCAGGCCGTAGAACAGCAGCGGCAGGGCAAAGACCAGCCCGGCCAGCGGCCCGGCCGCGCCCACGTCGAACAGCGCCCGCCGGTTGCTGACCGGCCCCTGCAAGCGAATGAACGCCCCCAGGGTGCCGAAAAGGGAAAAGGGCATGGGGATGAAATAGGGCAGCGTCACCGGCACGCGATGGTGCCGGGCCGCGAAGTAGTGGCCCATCTCGTGCGCGCCGAGGATAAGCAAAATGCTGGCCGCGAACGGCCAGCCGCGCCAGATTTGCATCGCCTGCGCGGCCGATTCCGCGCCATAGCTCGCGCCGACGAACAGCGTTGAGGCGACCGTAAGCACGAACAGCAACAGGTTGACTATCCAGCGCGAGCGGCCAGGGTTGAAGACCACCGGCAGGGCGATCAGCGCGACACGGTCGTCGGCCTCGCGCTCGACGGTCGGCGTGTAGCCCAGGCGCTCGAAGCGGCGGCGTAGCTCGTCGTAGCACTCGCCGGGGTCGCAGAGGAACCGGCCGCGGAAGCGGATGAGCCCCTTGTCGGGGTAGTCGAGCGTCGTATCGGCGATGGCGAACAGGTCGGCAATGGCCTGGCGCAGGGCGTCCACGCGCTCATAAAGCTGCGGCTCCAGCGCCGGCGATTCGGTGTCTGCCATAGTCGTGGGTTTGGCTCCTGTCACGCGCCGCCGGGCCGCGGCTCGTCGCCCGGTCGCGCGTCGGTGGTGGCCGGCGCGTCCTCGGCGGCCGCGTCGCTCTCGTCGTCGCCCCAGCCGATGATCCAGATGCAGGCTCCGGCCACGAGCGTCGTGATGAGGATGAGCCAGAACCACTGCATGGGCAGCAGCCCGACATCGCGCGCCTCATAGATGAGGATGGCGTTCATGCCAACAGCCAGCACGATCCACGCGGCCAGGCTCGAATGGCGGAGGACCCAGTCTTTGAGAGCTTGCATGAGGTCATTACTATAGCCAATGTGCGCTGAAATGCTACTCGCTTCAGAAAGGAATCCAACGCAAGGACGCAAAGACGCAAAAAGAACAGAGCCTTCTTTCTTCATCGCGTCTTTGCGTCTTTGCGTTAACTCATCTTCGCGTCTTTGCGCCTTTGCGTTAACTCTTCCCAAGCTCGCGCCACCTGCGCCTCCGTCTCGCGCAGCAGCCCGCCGGTATGGATCACCACGTCGGCGCGGGCGACTTTCTCTTCCTGCGGGTTCTGGGCGTCCACGCGAGCCACGGCGTCGGCCGCGTCCATTCCTCGACAGACGCGCAACCTCTCCAGTTGCGTTTCGCGGGCGCACGTCGTCACCCATACCTGGTCGCACAACGCCACCAGCGGCCCTTCCAGCAGCTTGATCGCCTCGATAACCACGACCGCCGCCTCGCTGCCGGCTACCCGCCGGGCAATGGCCGCGCGGACAGCCGGATGAAGGATGCCCTCCAGGCGGCGCAGTTGCGCCGGGTCGTCGAAAACGAGGCGGCCGAGCGCGGCGCGGTCGATGCGGCCGCCAGCGCGGCGCACGCCCGGCCCGAAGGCAGCAGCGACCGCTTCCTGAATGGCCGCGTCGCCGTCGAGCAACTCGTGGACAACGCGGTCGGCGTCGATCGTCAGCGCGCCGCGCTCGGCGGCGAAGCGCATGACGGCTGACTTGCCCGTGGCGATGTTACCCGTTAACCCGATGATCCGCCGGCTCATGCGTCAGCGCCTCCCATTCCGCGAATAGCCCCTCCAGCCGCACTTCGGCCGCCTCATACTCGGCCGTCAGCCGTTGCAGGTCCGCGTAGTCCTGGCCGGCCGCGGCCGCCTGCAAGGCCTCACCCAGCCGGGTCAACTCGGCCTCCGTCGCGCTGATGCCCTCCTCCAGATTGGCCAGCGTCTCGGCGCGGCGGCGCAACTCGTTCTTGCTCAGACGCGGGGCGGGCCCGCCATCGACCGGCGGGGCGACGGCTGGCGCGGCGTCCACCGGCGCGGGTTTGGCCGCGCGGGCCGCCAGATAGGCCTGGTACGGCCCCTTGAAGACCTCCAGCCGCGCTTCACCCCCCTCTTCCTTCAGTTCCCAAACCTGGCTCGCTAACCGGTCGACCAGGTAGCGGTCGTGGGTGACGAGGAGGATGGTCCCGTTGAACTCCTCCAGCGCCGACTGGAGGATTTCCTGCGAAGCGATGTCGAGATGGTTGGTCGGCTCGTCGAGCAGCAGGAAATTGGCCTCCTCCAGCACCAGGATCGCCAGCGCCAGCCGCGCGCGCTCGCCGCCGCTGAGGGTGCCAATCTGGCTGAAGACGTCGTCGCCGCGAAAGAGGTAGCGGGCCAGGTAGTTGCGCCCCTCGCTGATGGTCATCTCCTTGTGGCGCAACAACTCGTCGATGACCGTCGCCTCCGGGTCGAGCGCCTCCTGAGCCTGGGCAAAGTAACCGATCTTCAGGCTTGCGCCGAGCGACAGCGCGCCGGCCAGCGGCTCTAGCTGGCCGAGGATGACCTTGAGGAATGTGGTCTTGCCCGCGCCGTTGGGGCCGATAAGCGCCGCCGACTCCAGCCGGTGCAGTTCCAGCTCCTCGACGGTGAATAGCGGCCGCCCGGGATAGCCGACAGTCAGCCCGGCGGCGCGCAGGATGATGTTGCCGCTGCGGTAGGCGGCGCTCAGACGCATATTGACGACCGGCGGACGCATGGGCGCGCGCACCCCGGCCACAGCTGCCTCCAGTTCAGCCAGCGTCGCCGCCGGCCGCTTCAGGTCCAGCCCGGCGGCGACCTGGCTCCAGCCCTTGCTGTTCAGATCGCCGATGGCTCCCAGCCCGCCGACGCGCACCGCTTCCACCTCGCGAGCCAGGCGCGACAGCTTGCCCCAGGCCATTTGCGTGCGCTGGCCGGAGATGTTGCGCCGGATGAAATCGATCTCCTTGGCCGCGCGCTCGCGGAAGGCGTCGTAGTCGCGCTGGAGCCGCTCCCAGCGGTCCTGGCGCTGCGTCAGGTACGCGCTGTAGTTGCCGCGGTAGGTTTCAATACCGCCCGGGCTCATCTCCCAGATGGTGTTAGCGACGCGATCGAGGAAGTAGCGGTCGTGGCTGACCACCAGCACCGCGCCGGGCCAGGCGTTGAGCGTGTTCTCCAGCCACTCGATGGCTTGCACGTCGAGGTGGTTGGTCGGCTCGTCGAGGATGAGCAGGTCGGGCGCTTCAAGGAGCAGGCGGCCCAGCAGCACGCGCGTCTTCTGGCCGCCGCTGAGTTGCGTCAGGGGCTGGTCCCACGCGTCGGGCCGGAAACCCAGCCCGGTCAGCACCATACGGATGCGCGTCTCATACGCGTAGCCGCCGGCCAGTTCGTACTCCACCTGCAGCCGGCTGTATTCGTCCAGCAGGCTGTCGTCGGCGTCGGGCGCGCCCATCTCGTGCTCCAGCGCGCGCAGCCGCTCCTCTATCGCCCGCAAGGGGGCGAAAACGGTCAGCATCTCGTCATGGACGGTGTGGGCCGCCGCCTCGCCGATGAAAGCGTCGGACGACTCCTGTGACAGATAACCGATGCGCGCCCCGCGCGCCAGGTGAACCGAGCCGGCCGAGGGTTGGGCCCGCCCTGCCAGAATGAGTAGGAGCGTCGTCTTGCCAACGCCATTGGGGCCCACAAGGCCCACTTTGCCATCGCGCGGAATGCTGACGCTGACGCCGCTGAAGACGTCATATTCGCCAAACGACTGCCCCACGCGGCTCGCAGTCAGAATTGCCATGCGGGGATTATACAGTTGTCAGTTGTCAGTTGTAAGTGGTCAGCGGTCAGCGAGCCAGTAGGTCAGTAGGCCTGTCCCGCGCAGGAGTGACCTACTGAATACTGCTACTACTCCCCAAGCTCACTCTCCAACTCATCCGCCCGTCGCTGGGCCTCGTCCCAGTTAGACAGACGATAGTAGCGGATGGCTGTCTCCAGGTCGCCCTGAGCCTCGACGATAGTGGCAGCGTGGGCGCAGCCGTTGGCCCCGGGGTCGCCGTTGCGGCACGCCTGCAGATAGGCATCAAGCGCCGCAGCGTCATCGCGGCCGTCGAGCAGCCGGGCCAGCGCCAGCCAGCGCCAGCCGTCAGCGGGCGCATAGCTCAGACCCTCCCGAAAGAGGGCAATAGCCTCCACGGGCGCGTCCGGGGCCAGGATTTCAGCCAGCCAAAAGTAAGCGGCGGGGTTGTCCGGCTGCGCCTCCAGCGCCGCGCGCGCCAGCGCCTCGTCGTCAGGGGCCAGCACCGCCATGTAGCCGGTGTAGTCGGCGGCGCAGCCGAGCAGCGCCCTCCAGGCTGCCGAGCGCGCCGCGCCGTCCCCGGCGGCATCGGCGATTAGCCCTTCGTACCAGCCCGCCCGGCAACGCGCCGCGGCCAGCGCGCCGGTGGTGGCCAGGGAATCGGCGCCGGCCGCTTGGGGGGCGAGTAGAGCCCGGGCCGCCAATTGTCCGGCGCGATTGACCGGCAGCGCTGCCCAAAGCATAACGCCCAGCAAGACCAGCGCGCCCGCGGCCACTGCGACCGGCGCCCAGCGCCGCAGCGGGTTGCCGACGCGCTCGTAGGCGGTCAGGGGCGCGGTCGCGCCCATGATCAGGCCGAACACAAACCACAGCGCCGCGCCGCCGGGCGTGCCCAGGGCCACAGCGTCAGTCAGGCTATACAGGGCATGGGCCACGAGCGCGCCGAACAGGCCGGCCGCCCACAGCCGCGACAGGGAGCGCGTCGGCCGCGTCTGCGCCAGCGCCAGCGCGGCCCCCCCGGCAATAAGCAACATCAGGATCAGCAGCAGCGCGCCCAGCGCGCCGAGATCGAGCGCAGTCTGAAAATAGAGGTTGTGCGCGTCCTCAATCACCGACGACGACGCCGGCGCAACCAGGGGGTAGAGAAGGCGGGCCAGCACGCCGAACGTCCCCAGCCCCATCCCCCAGATCGGATGGTCGCGCATGCCGTCGAGCGCCTGCCCCCAGATACCGAGCCGCGGGCCGATAACGCTCTGCCAAGAGTTGGCGCCGGCGAAGATGAACCAGTCGCGCAGGGGCGACACGATGACCACCACCAGCGCCAGCGCCACGCCGCATAGTCCCACGAGCAGCCACTTCCACGACGGCCGCGCGCCGACGACCAGCGCCAGCAGGACGCCCACGGCGCTGGCCGTCAGGCCAGTGCGCGACTGGGCCAGAACCAAAGCGAGTACCAGCGCCAGCGCTAGAGGGGTAAGAGCCAGCAACAAACGCCGCCGCCCCGTCCATAGCGCCCCGCAGGCCAGAGCGCAGGCGAAGGGCACAAACAGGGTCAGCACGCCCGCTACCTCGTTCGTCGGCAGACCGCGCGCCCAACCCAGCCGCGCGGCCAGCCAGCCGGTCTCTGGCAGGTAGAACAGCTTGTCGACGCTGCGCATGAGCAGCGGCGCGGCGACGGCGATCGCCCCGCCCAGCAGCAGGAAAACCTTTGTCGGGAGGTTGAGCCGGGTGTGGTGGCGGCCGCGGCGGGTGGAGCGTCGCGTCGCCGGCCAGTTGACTACAACGAAGAACAGGGCCATCGACCAGGCCAAACCGGCCACGCGCGGCCAGGTGATGGCCCATGGCGACGGGCTGACGAACATGGCGATGGGAAGGAAGATGAACGCCAGCACGGCAACCGGCACGTTGAGGACGGTCAGGCGGGTGATAGCGCCGCCACGGGCGCGCCGCACAACGAACGGGACGGCGAGCGCCGCCAGCGACAGCAGCGACAGCGAACGCGGCAGCCGTCCGGCGGCCAGCAGGCACGGCGCGGTCAGCACCAGAACGGCAACGTCAACCGCCAGTGGGCTGAACCAGATAGCTCGCTTCTGCTCTGTGTTGACGTACGGCTCATCCATGCGGTCCTCTAGCGGGCGACGATCAGGCGTATCTGTCAATCGCGGCAACGGCCGCGGCCGCGGTCCGCGGCGACTACGGGCGGGGTGGAGTCAGCGTCGCCGAGACTGTAGCTGTGCCGGTCGGCGTCACCTCCCCACCCGGCGGCGTGCGCGTCGGCTGCGCCGTGGCGAATGACGGCGGCGTGGCCGTAGCGGCCGGGTTGGACGGGGTTGGCGTGGCAAAGACGGGCGGGGTGGCGCTTGGCCGTGCGCCCGGTTGCGTCGGCGTCGGCGCGACGCGGGTGGGCGGCTCCGAGGCCTCGCGCGTGGGCGCTTCGGTCGACTCCACCACGGGCGGTTGGTGGGTCGGTAAAATGATCACGATCGGGAAGGTCGCCGTCGGGAAAGGCCCGGGGCGGCGGGTGGGGAAACCGGCCGGGCGGGTAGCCGTCGCCGCCGGCGTGGGCGTGGCCAACCCGGGCAGCAGCACAATGACGCCGATTGGCGGCAGGGCGAGCTGCTGGCCGGGCGCAAGGTCAGGCCCGGTCAGACAGTTGGCGACAATGATCTCCTCCGGCAGAATGCCACGCGCGGCGGCCAGCGCCTCCAGAGTGTCGCCTTCCTGAACCACATAGGCAACCCACCATTCCGGCGCGCCGCATTCGCGCGTGGGCGCGGCGCCGACAAAGAGAGCGGTGGCCGTCGCCGCGATCCCGTCCAGTTCGGCGCTGGTCGTCGCCGCGGCGTCATCCCCGGCCGCGGGCACGCCGGCCGCGGTGGGCGTCGGCTGGAGCACGAGCCCGTTAAGGACCGTGGCCGCCAGGGCCGTTGCCGTCTGCTCGGCCGCCGCGCCCACGGCAATACCGGCCTGAACCGTGCTCAAATCGGCCGTCGCCGCCAGCGTAGGCAACGAAACGACGGTACCGCTGGCCGCGCGCTCTCCGCCCCGGCTGCCCAGGTAGTTGAGCCACAACCAGCCCGCCAGAGCGAGCAATCCGAGCAGCAGAAGCCCGGCCAGCACCACGCGTCCGTTTACGCCGGCGCGGCGCGCCGGCTGCGGCTCCGGCTCCGGCCCAAAGTCGGGCTGGAAATCGGGGAAGTCGGGGAAATCCGGCTCAGCCAGCGCATCCGGCGGAAAGATGGAGGGCGCCGGCGGCGGAGCGACGGAAGCCGGGAACGACGGCGGTGGGGGAGCAACCGGCGCCGGGAACGACGGCGGCGGGGGAGCTACCGGCGAGGGGAAGGACGGCAATGAGGGCACGACGGCCGGTGGCGCCGCCGCCACAGCCATCGCCGCGTCGGCCGCCAGCGCCGGCGCGGCTGCTGAACCACTGCTATCCCCGCGCGAGCCCGCGGGCGGCAGTGGCTTCGTCACCCCTTCGCCGCTGGCAACGCCAGCCACGATGACCGGCGCAACGGGGGTCGCATCCTTCTCCGCAAACTGCCTGTAGACCGGGCAAGTCGTATATTGCTCTGTCAGGCAGAAGCTCTCCTGATGGATGGAGCTGAGCGGCACCGGAAAGCGCGAGCGGAAACAGTGGTTAGCGTCCGAGGGAAAGGCCAGCGAGACGTCGGGGTCGGCGGCCGTGCCCAGAAAGGGGCAGCGGTCCGCCGCGGGGGTGTCGCTAGTGGCCGCGGCAGGGCGGCGAGGTAAGGGTGGCCGGTACGGCGCGCTACTTTGCATGGCTCAATACTTCCCGTTACTGTAAAGGCGTTCGCCGCCGGCGGCTCGCCTGCTCTTGCCCTCAAATCATATCAGTGGCGGCGTGCCCGCCGTATGGAAAAGCGGTGAACAGGGCGTGAAGATTGCGTAAAGACGCTAGCGCCGGCGAGAAGGCAGCCGGTCAAGACCCCGGCCGCCTTCTCGCGGATCTGGAACTAGGAGGAAACCTCTTTGCCAACCTTAGCCGGCAGCCCCTTTCCGGTGATCATGGCCGCCACGCCCTTGCCGGCGCGCGCCCCGGCGGGGCTCTCCGTCGCCGTCTCCACGGTGTAGACCGTGTCGTTCTCGTAGCGGTAATAACCATAGTAGTTGGCGTTCTTGCGCGGCACGCGGTTCAATACCACGCCGACCACGTGAGCGCCCGCCCGGTTCAACTGGGCCAGCATGGCCTTGGCTGCCTCGGCGTGAGTCTTGCCCGGCTGGATGACCAGCAAGACGCCGTCAACCTTGGCCGCCAGCACCGTAGCATCCGTTACGACGAAAGGCGGGCTGTCGATGATGACGACTGACGCGGACTCAACCAGCCGCGACAAGATGTGGACCATGCGCGCCGAGCCGAGGAGTTCGGCCGGGTTGGGCGGCAAGCTGCCGCTGGTGATGACGGCCAGGTCCTTCACTTTGGAGTAGCGGGCCACGTCGCGAATGTCCATCTGGCCGCGAAACACGTCGCTCAGGCCGACCTGATTCGACATGCCCAGGGCCTTGTGTACGCGCGGCCGTCGCAGGTCGCCTTCCAG
>CAZSOD010000049.1:0-22360 GCA_964608255.1 uncultured Ardenticatenaceae bacterium | reverse complement strand
CCTCGAACCAGGCCAACCCTTCGCCGGGGATGGCGCGCAGGCTGGCGAGCGACCGCCCCTTCAGCGCGGCGGCGCGAACGGTGGCCGCGGCGTCGAGGCTCATGCCCAGTTCGGCCGGCCTGACCGGCCAGGCCAGCTCGCCGTTTTGCAGCGTCACCGTCTGCTCGTCCCAGCGCGCTTGCAGCGCGGCGGCGGCTTCAGCCGGCGTCCGGCCGCCGAGGGGGACGTTGAGGGCGCTGACGCCGGGCAAGACGCGGCCGCGGGCGTAGACGTAGGTCAACCCGCCGCCGATGACGCCAGCGACGAGCACCAGCACAAACAGGGCCAACAGCAGCCCCGCAACCATGCCGCGGGATAAGACTCTCTTCATTCCTAATTCCTAATTCCTAATTCGTAATTCCTCATAGTCTACAACGTATTGGATGGGTTTTCGGTTCCCGGTCTTACCAGGGCGTGGGCCGGGCGTAGGGCAGCAGGTGGCAAACGGTGGTCTGTGGTCTATTGCTCGTGGCCCACCCGCGGGCGCTCGCCGGGCAGCGTAAATCAACTCAGCCCATATTGACGCAAAACCGCTCATGCTCTCGGTAATGTGTCGGGCATAGAATATGAGTAGGCGCGCCGCAGATGGCGGCATTTTGTCTATTTCAGCGCAAGTTTCATCGTAATGGTAGCTTTTTATCCTGAAACCAGGCGCGACTTCATCCCGCCGCCGGCCCCGGGCCGGTCATTGTCCTTTATTCTGCTTGGCATCATCGACTGAGGAACGCCATGAACATCTCGTCCCTGCCTCGGCCTGAGTACCCCCGACCCCAGTTCGCCCGCCCTGAATGGCTTTGCCTGAACGGCGAATGGCAATTCGAGATCGACGCGGGGGACAGCGGTATTCACCGCGGTCTTATCGATCGTGACCTGTCGGGACGCATCACCGTCCCGTTCTGCCCGGAGTCGGAACTTTCCGGCATCGGCAATAACGACTTCCTGAACGCCGTCTGGTACCGGCGCGAGGTCCACATCCCTGAGGCATGGGCCGGCCAACGCGTGCTGCTCCACTTCCAGGCGGTGGATTACGACGCCACGGTGTGGGTCAACGGCCGCGAGGTCGGCCGCCACCGCGGCGGTTTTACCCCCATCACCTGCGACCTGGGCGGCCTGGCCGCGGCCGGGCGCGCCATCACCATCGTCGTCCGCGCCCGCGACAGCCACAAGGGGCCGCAACCGCGCGGCAAGCAGTCGTCGCGCTTTGCCAACGCCGGCTGCCACTACACGCGCACCACCGGCATCTGGCAGACGGTGTGGCTGGAGCCGGTGGCCGAGCGCGCCCACCTGCGCCGGCCGCGCGTCACCCCCGACGTCGCCAACAGCCGCTTCCGGCTGGAGCAGCCGATCGCCGGGGACGCCGCCGGGCTGCGGCTGCGGGCCACGCTGACCGACGCCAACGGCCTTGTCAGCGCCGCGCAGTGCGTCGTCGGTGACGACCTCATGCCCATGCTCGATCTGCCCGTGCCGGCCGAGGCGCGCCGCCTGTGGTCGCCGGCCGACCCGCACCTGTACGGCCTGACGCTGGAGCTGATCGACGGGACTGGCGTGGTCATCGACCGGGCCGAAAGCTACGCCGGGTTGCGCAGCGTCGCCGTGCGCGGCAAGGCGATCCTAATCAACGGCGAAACCATCTTCCAGCGCCTCGTGCTCGACCAGGGCTACTACCCCGACGGCCTGATGACCGCGCCGAGCGATGCCGCGCTGCTGGCCGACATCGAGCTGAGCCTGGCGGCGGGCTTCAACGGCGCGCGGCTGCACCAGAAGGTGTTCGAGGAGCGCTTCCTCTATCACGCCGACCGGCTGGGCTACCTGGTGTGGGGCGAGTTCGCCGACTGGGGGGCCGACGGCCACGGGCCCAACGACGACCACCAGCACTTCGGCGCGACCTACCTGACGCAGTGGCTCGAGGCGGTGGAGCGCGACTACTCTCACCCCAGCATCATCGGCTGGTGCCCGCTGAACGAGACGTGGCAGGCGGTCGGCGACCCGATCATGGAGCTCGACGACGTGACCCGCGGCATGTTCCTGGCGACCAAGGCCATCGACCGCACGCGGCCGGTGCTGGACGCCAGCGGCTATTCCCACCGCGTGGCCGAGACCGACGTCTATGACTCCCACGACTACGACCAGCACCCGGAGACCTTCCGCGCCCGCCACGCCGGCACGGCCGCCAACCAGCCTTACATCAACCTCAGCCCGGAAAAGCCGGCGCGGGCCATCTCCATCCCCTACGGCGGCCAGCCCTACTTCGTCAGCGAGTTTGGCGGCATCTGGTGGAACCCCGATGTGCGGCCGGATGAGGTGTCGTGGGGCTACGGCCAGCGCCCGGCGAGCATCGAGGAGTTCTACGAGCGCTTCGCGGGCCTCTGCGGCGCGCTGCTCGATAACGAGGCGATGTTCGGCTACTGCTACACGCAACTGACCGACGTGTTCCAGGAGCAGAACGGCATCTATACCTTCGACCGGCGGCCGAAGTTCGACCTGGACCGGATTCGCGCCGCGCAGGCGCGGCCGGCGGCGATTGAAGAAGTTACGAAATACGAGTTACGAGTGACGAGTGAAGAGGCGGGCGTGGTGGCGGTGGGCCGGGTAGCGGGGAACGGGCACGGCAATGGGAATGGGGCGGCACACGCTTAAGCAGCAGGTCAGTGAAGAGGACGCCGGCATTTCGCCGGCGTCTTGCTTGTAGCGCGAGGCGCAGGCCCGCGGCGCGAACTTTTAGGTTCGCAGGTTTTGACCGGCGCGACCCCGGAGCGCCGGGCTGCCTCCGGGCGGCGGGTTAACTAGGGGCTCGTGAGCGCCGGGGACAGACGCGGGAGCGAAGGCTACAATGGGTAGCAATCCTGAATGGAGGTGCGGTCCCGTGCCCTGGTTTTTTGACAACTGGATGGCTGTCGCCCGCGTGCTGCTTGTCGGCGCGCTGGCCTACGCCAGCCTCGTGCTCCTGCTGCGCGTCTCCGGCAAGCGGACGCTATCCAAAATGAACGCCTTCGACCTGGTGGTGACGGTCGCCCTGGGCAGTACCCTGGCGACGATCCTCCTGTCGAAGGACGTGCCCTTGGCCGAAGGGCTGGCCGCCTTCGCGCTCCTGATCGCGCTCCAGTTCGCCGTAACCTGGTCGTCGTTGCGGTCGCCGGCCGTGCGGCGGTTGGTGAAGAACGAGCCGACGCTCCTGTTTTACCGCGGCGTCATGCTTGACGCGGCGCTGCGGCGGCAGCGAGTGCTGGCCGAGGAGGTGCGCGCCGCCATTCGCGCCCAGGGCACGGCTGAACTGGCGTCGGTCGAAGCGGTGATTTTGGAGACGGACGGCACGTTCAGCGTCTTGCCCCGCACCGATGGCCCGGCGACGGCCGCCCAGGAGGACGTGGCGGGGCTGGCCGCCGGCCGTTGACCGCTGCCGTGGAGGTTTCTGGTTCTGGGGATGAACGAGGGCGGCGTGGGGGATTACGAATGTCGTCTAGTCTGCGGCCCGCATAGCCTCGCGCGGCCGCCAGTAGCGATTGCGGCCCGGAGGCGATCCGTGGCTTGCCATTCCCCCCGCCGCGGGTACAATCCCTTCCCTTAGAACGTTTGTTTGTCTGCTAAGACCTGTCAGGTTGCCGCAACCTGCTAGGTCGCGCCAACACCCCATGACCAATCGCGAGTTCCGGCTCGAAAACGAGAAGTCCTTCGACCGCCGCGGGCCGGTGCGCTGGATCGGCTCGCAACTGGCCCACTACTGGTACCTGCCCGCCCTGGCCGTCGTCGCCGCCGTCTTCAACAACTTCGGCGCCAGCTACATCCAGTTGCTCATCGGCCGCGGCTTCGACCTGCTCAACACGCCCGATTGGACGACCCGCTCCCTCGTCCTGCTGGCGCTGACCGTCTTCGCCTCGGCCGCCATCCAGGGCATCTTCGGCCTCGTCCGCAACTCCTCCTTCGAGTTCATGGCCCAGCGCGTCGAGCGCGACTCGCGCGACGAGCTATACGTCAGCCTCCTCGGCAAGAGCCAGACCTTCCACAACCGCCAGCGCATCGGCGACATCATGGCCCGCGCCACCAACGACGTGCGCATGCTCAACCTGATGTTCAGCCCCGGCCTGATGCTCATCACCGACTCGCTGGTCGGCATCGTCGCCCCCATCGTCCTCATCAGCCGCATCAACCCGCAATTGCTGCTGACGCCGGCCGTCTTCCTCTTCCTGTTCATCGTCACCATCCGCGACTACGTTCGCCGGCTGAACCCGGTCAGCGAAGGGCTGCGTGAGTCCTTTGGCGTGCTCAACGCCGGGCTGGCCGAGACGGTCGGCGGCATCGAGGTAGTCAAGGGCAATGCGCAGGAAGGGCAGGCGGCCGGAGACTTCACCCGCGACGCCACCGTCTACCGCGACCTGGCCATCCGCGAGGGGGAGATTCAGGCCCGCTACTTGCCCATGCTGGCCTTCAGCATCTGCTGGGGGCTGGCCTTCCTCCACGCCATGCTCCTCTGGCGGCAGGGCGACCTGACCGTGGGCCAGGTCATCAGCTACGTCGGTCTGGTCGGCTTTTTGCGCTTCCCCACCTTCGTGTCCATCTTCTCCTTCGACCTGGCCCAACTCGGCGTCGCCAGCGCCCGCCGCATCCTGGAACTCATCACCGCCGAGACGGAACTGGATGAGAACGAGGCGGGCGTGAGCCGGATGATGGACGGCCAGGTGGAGTTCCGCGGGGTGAGTTTCGCCTATGGCGGAAATACGAAAGACGAAATACGAGATACGAGTTCAGAGGGCGCCTCGGCCGACGGCTCTGAACTCGTATCTCGTATCTCGGATCTCGTATCTCCCTCTCCACAGCACATTCTCAAGAACATCTCCTTCACGGCCAACCCCGGCGAGACCGTCGCCATCGTCGGGCAAACGGGCAGCGGCAAGAGCACGCTGACCCGGCTCATCAACCGCATCTTCGACGTGGACGAGGGGCAGGTGCTCGTCGACGGCGTGGACGTGCGCAATTGGAACCTGGAGTCGCTGCGTTCGCAGATCTCCACCATCGAGCAGGACGTCTTCCTCTTCTCGCGCACCCTGGCCGAAAACATCGCCTTTGGCGTGCCCGACGCCACACGGGCGCAGATCGAGGCCGCCGCCCGCGAGGCGCAGGCCCACGACTTCATCATGAGTTTCGAGAAGGGCTACGACACCGAGGTTGGCGAACGCGGCGTCACGCTCTCTGGCGGCCAGCGCCAGCGCATCGCCATCGCCCGCGCCTTCCTGACCAACCCGCGCATCCTGATCCTCGACGACAGCACCAGCGCCATCGACAGCGCCACCGAGGATCGCATCCAGCAGGCCATGTACCGCATCAGCCGCCAGCGGACGACCTTCCTCATCACCCACCGCCTCAGCCAGATCCGCTGGGCCGACCGCATTCTCGTGATCAAGGGCGGCGAGATCACCGATCAGGGCACGCACGAGGAACTGTTGGCCCGGTCGAAGGACTACCAGCGCATTTTCGCGGTGTATGAGTAGTGGTCAGTGATCAGTGGTCAGTTTTCAGTGTTCAGTAGCAAGCGACTGACCTACTGACCTACTGACCTACTGACCTACTGAATACTGACCACTGACCACTGGACACTGACTATGGGCTTCATCCTCGACGGACTCGAAAGCGAAAGCTACGACCGGCAATACAGCGACCGGGACCTATTGCGGCGCATCACCGGCTACTTCCGGCCCTACCGCGGCCGCATGCTGGTCATCGCCGGCATGATCACCCTCAACTCGCTCATGGGCGCGCTCGGCCCCATCGTCATCTCGCGCAGCGTCGGCCTGCTGGAGACCAACCCCGACGCGGCCACGCTGCCGGTCATGCTCCTGCTGGCCCTGGGCGTCAGCCTCATCGGCGCGTCGGCGTGGGTCTTCAACTATATCCGTCAACTGTTCTCCGCCCGCGTCACCAGCAACGTCATCCTGACCCTGCGCGAGGACGTCTTCAACGCCACCGTCCGCCACGACATGTCCTTCTACGACGAGCACCCCTCGGGCAAGATCGTCAGCCGCGTCACCTCCGACACGCAGGACTTCGCCGCCGTGGTCGACCTGTCGCTGAATCTCATCAGCCAGGTGCTGCTGGTGGTCATCCTCATGGTCTACCTGATGACCATCAACGCCCGGCTGACGCTGCTGCTGCTGGCGATGGCCCCGTTCGCCTTCATCCTGGCCCTCAGCTTTCGCCGGCTGGCCCGCCGCGTCACGCAGAACGCCCGGCGCATCACGGCCATCATCAACGCCCAGATTCAGGAGTCGATCAGTGGCATTCTCGTCGCCAAGAGCTTCCGCCAGGAACCGGCCATCTACGCCACCTTCGACGCCAACAACCGCCAGGGCTACCGCGTCGGCCTGACCCGCGGCCTGACGCTCTCCGGTATCTTCCCCATTCTCGGCCTGGCGTCGGGCCTGGGCACGGCCGTCCTCGTCTACGCCGGCGGTCTGGCCACGCGGTCGACCATCTCGCCGGCCGAGTGGTACCTGTTCATGCAGTCGGTCGGCTTCTTCTGGTTCCCCATGACCAGCATCGCCTCCTTCTGGAGCCAGTTTCAGGACGGCCTCTCCGCCGCCGAGCGCGTCTTCGCCCTCATCGACCGCGAGCCGAAGGTGAGGCAGGTGGCCAATGAAGCAGTAGGTTCCAGGGGCCAGGGGCCAGGTTCCAGGGAAGAGAGTTCCTCCCTGGAACCTGGAACCTGGAACCTGGCCCCCGCCATTCCCCCAACGCAGGGACATATTGAGTTCCGCCACCTCCGCTTCAGCTACACCGACCGCGAGGTGGTGCTGCCGGACTTCTCGCTCGACATCCGGCCGGGGGAGACGGTGGCCCTGGTCGGCCACACGGGCGCGGGCAAGAGCAGCGTCGGCAAGCTCATCATGCGCTTCTACGAGTTCCAGGGCGGCGCACTGCTCATCGACGGCCGCGACGTGCGCCGCCTCGACCTGGGCCAGTACCGTCGCCAGATCGGCCTGGTGCCTCAGGAGCCGTTCCTCTTCGTCGGGTCGGTGGCCGACAACATCCGCCACGGCCGGCCGGAGGCGACCGACGACGAGGTCGTGGCCGCCGCGCGGGCCATCAGCGGCGGCGACTGGCTGGCCGCGCTGCCATCAGGGCTGGCGACCGACGTCGGTGAGCGCGGCGGCAATCTCAGCATGGGCCAGCGCCAGCTCGTCGCCCTGGCTCGCGTGGTGCTGAAGGACCCGGCCATTTTCATCCTCGACGAGGCCACGGCCAGCGTCGACCCCTTCACCGAGGCCCAGTTGCAGGAGGGGTTGCAGGAGATCATGCGCGACCGCACCAGTATCGTCATCGCCCACCGCCTCTTCACCGTGCGTCACGCCGACCGGATCATCGTCATGCGCGACGGCGGCATCATCGAGCAGGGCAAGCACGAGGAGTTGCTGGCGGCGGGCGGCCACTACGCCGAACTTTACAACACCTATTTCCGGCACCAGTCGCTGGAGGCCATAGATTTGCCAAATTGGAAGCTGGAGATTGCAGCCTCCGAACTAGGGGATTAGGGCGTGTTGGCATTTACCGCAACCAGAGGAGGGTGGCGGCGAAGTGGAGAAAGGCCAGGTAGCGCGAGGCCAGCTTCTCGAAGCGAGAGAAGACACGGCGATAGTGCTTGAGCCTGTTGCTGCAGCATTCGACCGGGTGGCGCTCCTTGTACAACGCCTTGTCATACTCGCGCGGCTCCGTTCTATTCCGGCGCTGCGACACAACCGCCACACTCTCGCCAGCTTCGATGAAGGCGATGAAGGCGTCGCTTTCGTCCCAGTGCCTGGGCGTTCTGCTCGACTTCATTGAGCCGGGCAAGCCGCCCCAGAATGCCTGCATCGATCGGAACTCCTCCTTCTACACGGTAGGCTGGCGACGGCTCGTTTTGGAGGCGCGCCCTAAGTTCTATCTATCGCGGCTGACGCCTTGGGGTGGGTGGCAAAGGTCGTCCAAGGTACACTACTGTCATGTCTGCCAGTCCCATACGCGAAACCAATAATCACGCCAAACCCATTGCTGATTCCTACTGGATAAGTGAGCCGTCACTGCCGGCTGGCCGCCTGCTCGCCGGCGAGTACCCCGGTGCGAAAGACCCTGCCGCGGCGCGGGCCAAGCTGGAGCGCTTTCTCGACGCGGGCGTGACGACGTTCATCGACTTGACCGAGGAGGACGAGTACGGCCTGCGGCCCTATGCCGCCGAGGTCGGCCGGCTGGCCGCGCGGCGCGGAATCACCCTGACCCACCTGCGCTGGCCCATTCCCGACATGACCGCGCCTTCGCCGGCGCAGATGGCCCGCATCCTCGACGCCATCGACGCGGCCCTGGCCGCGGGCGAGACGGTCTACGTCCACTGCTACGGCGGCATCGGCCGCACTGGAACGGTGATCGGCTGCTGGCTCGTGCGTCGCGGCCTGAACGGTGAAGAGGCGCTGAGCTACATCGCCGCCCGGCGCGCCGGCACGCCCGACGGCCGGCGCGCGTCGCCCGAGACGAGCGCGCAGCGGGCGCTCGTCCTTAACTGGAGCGAGGGGTCGAATTCATGAAACCCAACAGCATTCGTTCTCTTGCTATCTGCGTCTTCCGTCATGCCGACCGCATCCTGGCCGTCGAGTTCAGCGAGCCGGTTACAGGGCAACGCTTTTACCGCCCGGTCGGCGGCAGCATCGAGTTCGGCGAGACCAGCGCGGAGGCCATCCGGCGGGAGACGCGCGAGGAACTCGGCGCGGACCTGGCCGACCTGCGCCTCCTGGGTACGCTGGAAAACATCTTCACCTACAACAGGCAGCAAGGGCACGAGATCGTCATGGTCTACGACGGGGTCTTTGCCGACCGCTCCCTCTATGACCAGCCGTACCTGGATGGGGCTGAGGACAACGGCGAGCCCTTCCGCGCCGTCTGGCTCCCCCTGGCCGCCTGCCGCCGCCCCGGCGCGCCGCCTGTCTACCCCACCGGTCTTCTTGAGTTACTGGATGAAGCTCACGCCAAGGACGCAGCGTAAAGAAAAGAGCGCCAAGGAAGAATCTCCTTGGCGCTCTTGGCCTTCTTTGCACTCTACGCGCGACCGCTTTTAAGCCACCACTTTCTCGCGCTGGCCGGAGCCGTTGGGCGATTGCTCCTTGTGTTCGCGCACCAGTTCGCGCTTCAGCACCTTGCCGACCGTCGTCTTGGGCAGTTCGCTGCGGAACTCGATCAGGCGCGGATACTTATAGGCCGCCAGTTCGCCTTTGCTCCACTCGATGATCTCCTGCGGCGTCACCTCGTCGAAGCCCGGCCGCTTCACGACCCAGGCCTTGACCGTCTCGCCGCGCTTGGCGTCCGGCACGCCGGCGACGGTGACTTCCATCACCGCCGGGTGGCGGGCCAGCACTTCTTCAACCTCACGCGGGTAGACGTTGTAGCCGCCGCAGATGATCAGGTCCTTCTTGCGATCTTCAATGTAGAAGTAGCCCTTTTCATCCATCCGGGCGATGTCGCCGGTGTAGAGCCAGCCGTCGCGCAGTGCCGTCGCCGTCTCATTGGGCATGTTCCAGTAGCCCTGCATGATCGTCGGGCCCCGCATGACGAGCTCGCCAATGGCCCCGACGGGCAGTTCCTGGTCCCCCTCCACCGGATCGACGATCTTGGCCTCGACGCCCGGCAGCGGCAGGCCGATGGAACCCGGCGGGTTGAGGCCGTTGATCGGGTTGGCGTGCGTGGCGACGTGGGATTCGGTTAGCCCGTAGCCCTCGACCAGCTTGCCGCCGGTCAGGGCCTCGAACTTCTTCTTGGTTTCCATCAGCAGCGGCGCCGAGCCGGAGATACAGGCGCGGATCGATTTCACGTCGTACTTGCCCGCCGCGACATCGGGGTTGTTATTGATGGCGACGTACATGGCCGGCACGCCGGGGAAGTAGGCCGGCTTGTACTTGTTGATGCAGCCCAGCAGGTCTTTCTGGTCGCGCGGGTTGGGGACGATGATGAGCCGGCCGCCGGCGCAGAAGGTAAAGATGGCGGCCGTGACCATCCCGTAGGAGTGAAAGAACGGGATGGCGCCGAGCAGCGAATCGCGGCCATATTCCCAGTCGCTGATCCACTTCGACACCATTAGCGCATTGGCCACCAGATTGCGATGGAGGCCGATGGCCCCCTTGGACAGGCCGGTCGTGCCGCCAGTATACTGGAGCAGGGCGATGTCCTCGCCGGTGACGGTCACGTTCGGCTTCGGGCTGCGACGCCCCAAAGCCAGAAAATCCATGAGTGTCAGGTCGCCGGGGGCCACGTCTACCCGGTCGCCGGCCTTCTTCTCTTTGAGCAGCCCGTAAAGGATGCTCTTCATGCCGGGCAGGTAGTCCTTGATGTAGGTGACGATGACCCGCTTGACCTTCGTCTCGCCGCTCTTCTGGACCTTCTTCAGCAGCGGATAGTAGCGGCTGAGGACGAAAACTGTCTCCGCGCCACAGTCCTTCAGTTGGTGCTGCAATTCGCGCTCGGTATAGAGCGGGTTGGTGGCGATGACGATGCCGCCGGCCTTGAGAATGCCATAGTAGATGACGACGAACTGGGGCAAGTTCGGCATATAGATGACCGCGCGGTCGCCCTTCTTGAAGCCGTTAGCGGCCAGGGCGGCGGCCACGGCGTCGGCGGCGTCATTCAGCTCGCGGTAGCTCAACTCCCGCCCTTGAAAGACCAGCGCCGGGTTATCGGGAATGCGGCGCGCCCCTTCTTCCAGAAAATGCTGCACGGGATGGTTTGGCACCTCGATAGCTGCCGGAACGCCTCGATCATAGCTTTGAACCCAGGGTTTGTCAGAGTAGCGTAGGCTCATGGGGAACTCTCCTTCTGGACTGGTGTCGTTGTCGCCTGGCTGCTGGCCCCACCCCTGCAGGTGGAACAACGCCATTTGGCCGGCGTGCTGTCGTTGCTAACCGCAGCGCGCCACAGAGGGACGAAGTCGCCCTCGCATAGACGCGACGAGCAGGACCGATGATATGGCTCGCTATCCTACTACTATAACAGCGCAGCGCGTCATTTTCTAGTTGCGTTTGTTACTGCTTGGACGTGATCTTTGTCATGTTTCCGGTGATTGTGGCCGCGGCTTTTTGACCGGCCAGCGCGGGAAGGCGGGATTCTGGTACACTCGACGCATGACCCACCATGCGCTGGAACCCTCACCTCCTGTCGTCGCCTTCCAGGGCGAGCACGGCGCCTATTCCGAGCAGGCCGTCCGCCAACACTTCGGCGCGGGCGTGGCGACGCTGCCCTGCCGCACCTTTCTGGCAATCACGGACGCGCTCCAAACCGGCCGCGCCCACTACGGCATGCTGCCGGTGGAGAACTCGCTGGCGGGCACGGTCGTCCCGGCCTATGACCTGTTGGTCGATTACGATTTGCACGTGCAGGCGGAGGTCATCCTGCGCGTGGAGCACTGCCTGATGGCCCCGCCGGGCGTGGCCCTGGCCGAAGTGCGCCGCGTCCGCTCCCACCCCCAGGCGCTGATGCAGTGCGAGACGGCGCTGCGGCGGCTGGGGCTGGAGCCAGTGGAGTATTATGACACGGCCGGCGCGGCGCGCGACCTGGCCGCCGATCCGCAGCCGGCCACGGCGGCCATCGCCAGCGCCCTGGCGGCCGAGACCTACGGCCTTGACGTGCTCATCCGCAACCTGGAAGACGAGCCGGGCAACTTCACCCGCTTCTTCGTGCTGGGCACGTCTTATCCGCCGCGGCAAGACCCCAGCAAGACCTCGATCATCCTGACCACCCGCCACGTCCCCGGCGCGCTCTACGAGGCGCTGGGCGAGCTGGCGCGGCGCGGCATCAACATGACCAAGATCGAGTCGCGGCCGCGGCGCAACCGGCCATGGCACTACCTCTTCTACGTTGACTTCGAGGGGCACGAAGAGGACGACGACGTGAAGCAGGCGCTACTGGGCATCCTCAAGCACGCGTCGTTTCTGAAGGTGCTGGGGTCATATCCGGCGGGGAAAGCTCCGTAACGTCACCTCGGGCGCACGATTCAGATCGTTAGTAGCCCAGCATTCGGCGCGTCCTGACGAACGCGCTGAATGCTGGACTACTAACCAGCCGGGCTTGTACGCGACATGCCTAGCGCAAGATCATCGGCACGTAGGCCCGGTGACCAACCGCTCCGACCTCCACGGCGCCCATGTCGCACGACGCTCCCTGCGGTCGCGTCGCGCCGCGCTGGTCGATGCTGTACGTCCCGCAGTCGACGGCGTCGATGAGGGCGCTCCCCGGTTGCGGCATGTGACTGGGCGTCGCGCCGCCGTTCGCTTCCAGCGGGCCGAGGTCGAGATCGCTGCTGACGGCTACGGTCGGGCCGCACGAGCCGTCACTCGCTATGCTGCCGCTGCCCTGCGCGGAGGGCAGGCCCGGGGCCGTAAGGCAGTTGGCCGCGGCCGTTGCGCCCCGGTCGATGGCCGTCCCTTCCAGCACCAGTTGCCCGCCGGTGCGCTTGATCTGCCCCAGAGTGTTGCCGCGCACGGTGCTAAAGCCCAGCAGCGTCTGAACGCTGTCCAGCCCGGCCCACACGCCCCAGTCGCCGTTCTGGCTGATGGTCGAGTTGCCGATTGTCAGCGTGCTCAACTCGCCGTTGTAAAAGCCACCCCCGGTGTTGTCGTGGATACTGCTCTGGGTGACCACCACGTAGCTGCCGCCGGACGCTGTCTTCCATAGATAGACGGCGACGGCGTCATTATTGGCGATTTCCGTCCGGCTGATGGTCGCGTAGGCGCGCTCGGCTAAGATGCCGCCGGCGTTGGCCGTGGCCTGGTTGCCCGTGACATCACTGTTGCTGATGATGGCCCAGTTGACGGCGCTGGAGCCATCGATCTCCGTCAAGTACAGCCCGCCGCCGTCCGTCGCCTCGTTGTCGGTTATCTGCGAGGCGTCGATCGTCGCCCCGCCGCCGTGGACATAGGCGCCGCCGCCGCGGTCGGCCGAGTTTTGCGACAGCGTCGCCCCGTCGAGGGCCAGTTGTCCGCCCCAGCTCAGAATCCCGCCGCCCCACGTGGCTGTGTTACCGCTAACCAGCGTGTCGCGCAGGACGAGTTCACCGTTGCTGTCGATGCCGCCCCCGTTGAGGGCGCTGACGTTGCCGGCGATGCGGCTGTTCTCGATCAGCATTGTGCCTGTTTTGCCGGGGTTATTGCTGTTCTTGATGCCGCCGCCCCACTGCGCCGCGGCGTTGCCCTCGACGTAACTGCCGCGGATGGTCACGTTGCTGCCGACTGCCTCGATGCCGCCGCCCGCGCCGCTGGTGCTATTGCCACCGATCGTGCTGCCGCTGATCTCAGTGCGGAGCGTGTTCCAGAAGCGCAGCCCGCCGCCGCCGTCCTGGCCGGCGGAATCGGTCACGGTGGCGTTGATGAAGATGTCGTAGCCGTTGGCTCCGTTGTAGGCCCCGCCCCACTTGGCCGCTCCGCTGATCGTCGAATCCTGTACGCGCACGATGCCGCCCTCGTTGGCGATAGCTCCGCCCCAGGCGGTGCTGGCGCTGTTGAGGATGGTCGCGCCCTGCACATCGAGCTGGCCATTGCCCCAGACGACGATGGAGCCGCCCTGCGAGCCCCAGCCGTCGCCGGCTGGGCCGCGCGCGCCCTCCAGGATGATGTTGCTCAACGTCAGCCAGCCGCCACCGGCGATCTCGAAGAAGCGCGGCTTGACGAACAGCGGCGAACCGCCCTGGGCCAGGAGGCGGATGCGGTCGCCGCCGTCGATGGCTACCTCTTTGGTTATGGTAGCCGAACTGAAAATCTCTATCGTGTGGGCTGCAGGGCCGCAGTCGAAGGTAATCGACCCGCGATTGTCAGCCTGCGCTGTCGCCAGAGCGGCGTCGAAAGCCGCCTCGTCGCAACTGGCGGGCGTGCCCGCGCCGACCACGACGTCGGCCGCCGCCGCCCGCCCCGCGCCGCCGCCCAACCCCGCCAGAAGAACCACCGCCGCCAGCCACATAATGTGTCGTTTCATTCCTGTTCTCTCCGGGTCTGGCCGCAGATCTGGCAGATTTGGCAGATGGCCGTCGCGATGGACTTCTGATATCTGCCCAATCGGCCTCATTTGCGGATGATTCCTCTCTAGCCGTTCTCCTGGCACGTCCACTGCATGGCGAAGTCAACGCGGGCGTTGGGGTCGGGGGCCGACACCTGCACCGAGGCGATCTCTACCAGGTCCGTCGCCACAATCGCGCCGGAGCCGTCGGCGTTGACCACCACAGTGGCCGTCGAGCCGTCGCCGTTGTTGAACGCCCGTCCGGCGGCCTCGATAGCCGGGAACATGTCGGGCATTCCCTCCGTGGCCAAGGCCGCCAGTTCGTACTCGCCCGGCCCGGTGTAGGCCCCGATGCGCGTCAGCGCGACGGTGATGAGGTCGTCGCCGGCCGAGAGCATCATCGGCAGTTCCAGAATGCGCGCCTCGCCCGGCGCGGCCCACGCCGCGCAGCTGTCCACGTTGGCGCCGACGCCCGCCGTCGCGGTTGCTTCCACCGCGCCGGTCAGCGTCGACGTCACGCAGAAGCGGAAGTACTCCTCACAGCCCTCGGCCGTCTGACCCTCGGCGTTGGCCGGGTCGAGCGCGGCTTCGAAGGCGGCCGCTTCCTCCGCCGTCAGCTCCGTTAACTCATCCGTCACCGGTTGCGGTGCCCCGGTCGTGGTTTCGGTTGGGACCGCGGTCTGGTTGCCGCCACACGCCGCGCCAAGTACGGCGGCACACAGCAACATAAAAAAGATGGTGGGTCGCTTGATCAAGGTCATCGCTCACTGCTCCTTTTGTGGTGACGGTGATTGTGGCTGTCTCCACCTGGTCAATCGTCACAATCACCCGTCGCGTATTCATGGGGTGCACGATACACGCTTTGCCGTGGCCGTTGGTGACATTTTGTGACAAGGCGCTGCGCGGGTAGAATTGCCTATTCACCCGAGCCGTCCCATGCCGTCCGCTCTGATGCTCCCCGACGCCTTTGGTCCTGCGCTGCGCTTCCTGCGCAAGCGGGCCCGACTGACCCAGGAAGAGCTCGGCCGGGCCGTCGGCTACAGCCGCGAGCAGATCGCCCGGCTGGAGAACGGCTCGCGCCTGCCCGATCTGGCTGTTATCGCCGCCCTGTTCGTGCCCGCGCTGTTGCTGGAACGGGAGCGGGCGTTAGTGGAGCAGTTTCTGGCGCTGGCCGGCCAGACGCGCCGCGACGTGGAGGTGACCATCACCCACCGCAAGGAGACGCGCATCCAGGTCGTCCGGGAGACCGTGGACGCCGCGCCCCGCTACCGGCCGCCCGCGCCCCTGCTGCCGCTTCTCGGCCGCCGCACTGAGGTCGAAGAGCTGCTCGCCGCCCTGGCCACGACGCGGCTGCTGACTCTCGTCGGCGCGCCGGGCATTGGCAAGACGCGCCTGGCGCTCGAGGTAGCCAACCTCGCGCTGCCCGCATTTGCCGACGGCGCGGCCTTTGTCTCGCTGGCCGAAGCGCAAACGCCGGCAGACGTTCCTTACGCCGTGCTGGACGCGCTCGCTATCACGGCCGCCCCCCAGCAGGCGCCGGCGGCAGCCGTGCGCACCGCCCTCGCCCCGCTCGGCCTGTTGCTGGTACTAGACAACTGCGAGCACCTGCTGGACGCCGCCCCCCTCTTCGCGGAGTGGCTCGCCGCCGCGCCGGGCCTGAAGATACTCTGCACCAGCCGTGTCCCGCTCGACCTGTACGGAGAGCAGGAGTGGCCGCTGGCCCCCTTGGCCGCGCCCGATCTGGCCGAGCCGCCCGACCGCGAGCGCTGGGGGCAAACACCGGCGCTGCTACTGCTGCTGGCGCGCGCGCGCGCGGCTGACCCCGCCTTTGCCCTGACCGACGACAACCTGCTGCCGCTGGCCTCGCTGTGCGCTGCCCTTGACGGTCTGCCGCTGGCGCTGGAACTGGCCGCCGTGCGGCTGCGCGAACTGCCGCCCGCCGAACTCGTCCAGCAGTTGCTGGCCCAGCGCGGCCACACGCGCCTTTCTTCCAACTGGCTGGCGCAGACGCGCCGCAACGTGGCCGAGCGCCACCGCACGCTGCACGCGGCCATCGGCTGGAGCGCCCAGCGCCTGGCCCCGGCTGACCGCGACGCCTTCCACCGCCTCGGCGTGTTTGTCGGCGGGGTAACGGCTACGGCGGCACTGACAGTGGCCGGGGCGGACGAGGCGACTCTGGCCCGGCTGGCGCGCGCCAGCCTCGTCAGGCTCGACGGCGGGCGCGTCGCGCTGCTAGAGACGTTGCGCGCCTTCGCCGCGGAACAACTGGCCGCGGCCGGCGAACTGGCGACAACTCAGCGGGCCCACGCCGGTTACTACGCCCGCTTCGCGCAAGCGGTATTTGCCGGGCTCATCGGCGACGAGCAGCAAGCGTGGATGCCGCAGGCCATAGCCGACCACGACAACTGCCTGGCCGCGCTGCGCTGGGCGCTGGCCGAGAGGGACGGGGAGACGGCCGTTGCCATCGCCGCGGGGCTGTGGTGGTTCTGGTACCGGCGCGGTTACTACCCTCTGGCGCGTGAAATGCTGACCGCAGCGCTGGCGCTGCCCTCAACCGACCTGCTCGTCCGCGCCAACGCGCTCAACGGGCTGGCGAACTTCTGGCTGGAGGAAGAGGAGTACGCCGCCAACCTGGCCTGTCACGAGCAGGGGCTGGCGCTGCGCCGCCAGTTAGGCGATCCCGCCGGTATCGCTACCGTCCTCCACAACATGGGGCTGACGGCCATCGTCATGGGCGATTACGCTCGGGCCGCAGCCCTGATGGAAGAAAGCATCGCCGCCAACCCGGGCGGCGACCAGACCTCGGCCTGGGCTCACCTGGGCCTCATCGCTCAGGAGACGCTCGACCTGTTAGCGGCGCGCCGTTGGCTGGCGCTGGCCTACGAGGGCGCGGAAGCCTCCGGGGCCGATTGGATGCGCGCTTTCGTGATGAACTACCTGGCCGACGTGGAGCGCGAACTGGGGCAGTTCGACGCCGCGGCCGAACTGGCCCGCGAAAGCCTGCGCCTCTTCACCGCGCTGGACGACGCCCACTACCTGCCGGATGCGCAATTGATGCTGGCCCAGATCGCGCTGGACAGCGGCGATTACGCTGCCGCCGAGCCGCTGGCGGCGCTGGCCCGCGAGCAGTACGAGGCGCGCGAGGACGCCGTGTTCATCGCCACCGCGCTGCTCGTCGAGGCGGAACTGGCCTGGAAGCAGGGGCGGCGCGACGAAGCGGTCGCGCTGCTGACGCGCTCCCGGGCCCTGCGCGGCACAATCACGCGCCACGTCTCTCCCCGGGAGCGGGCGCAGTACGACCGGCTGGCGGCGGCGCTGGAGCAGTAAGCCGGGCGTGGCCGATCACCTCGCCACCACAACGGGCGCCAGAACCGCCGCGTCCCCCGCCGCCGCGCCATCCACAACCACCGGCAGACGTGCCCCAGTCTCCGCCCGATACAGCCCCACCTCGACCGGGTACTCGCCCGGCGGCAGGTCGGGCGGCAGGGCGATGGCGTACGGGTCGGTGACGACCTCCCCCGGCCGCCAGCGGCTCGTCGGGTACGACCCGCCGCGCGGCATGGCGTCGGCCTGCCAGGCGCAGCACGTCCCGTCCGGCCGCAGGACGTGGACGAAGACGGTGTAGTCGGCCGCCGGCTGCGCCTCCGCCCGCCACACCAGTTCCAGCGTCCCATCCTCGCCCAGGGTATAGCCCAGCAGGGCGATCTCCCCCCCGAACGACGCGCCGACGGGCCGGGCGACCGGCGGCGGGGTGAAGACGCGCTCGGTCTGCGTCACCGCCAGCGGGCCGAGGTTGGCGGCGTAGACCGGCTGCCCCCGCGCGTCGAGCAGTTCCAGCCGCAGCGTGTAGTCGCCGGAGGGTAGGTCGTCGGGCACGCGGGCGATCTGGCGGTCGATGACGAAGCTCGGCGCGGGCCAGGTGTGAAAGGGGTAGGTGTTATAGGCGGGCTGGCCCCGGCCAATCTCGGTCGCCGCGCCCGCGCCGTCTACCAAGGACAGCCGCTCGGTGAGGAAAGGAGGCGTTTGCCCGGCCGACCACCAGAAGGCCAGCCCCAGCGGCTCGCCCGTCTCCGCCCGCGCCGCGCCGCGCTCGTAACCGAGGAAGGTCAGGCCGTCGGCCGCCATTTCCCCCACCGCAAAGGGCGGCGTCGGCAGCGAGTCCGGCGGCGGCCCGGCGGCAACGGCCACGGCATCGGTCGCCGCCGCGTCGGTCGTCAGCCCCGTGGCGGCGTCGGTGTAGGGCAGCCGCTCGCCGCTAGGCGGGTCGAAGAGGCCGAGGCGCAGCTGGTAGAAACCGTTCTCGCTCGGCGGCGCGCCCGGCGGCACGGGCACGTCTACCCGCTGCACGATGGTCTCCCCCGCCGCCCACTGCTCGGCCGGGTAGGCGTCCTGCTCCACCTGGCTCCAGCGGTAGCCGTTCATGTCCTCCAGGTGGACGAACGCCGCCGGGGCTAGCGGGTAGTCGGGCGGCGGCGCGGCCACGACCCGCCAGTAGAGCGTGACCGGCAGATCGCTCCCCACGGGCGTGGCCGCGTCCCCGGTCGTCACCCCTTGCAGTTCGATCAGCCCGCCGAACTGGCCGCACGTCTTCTCTCCCCTGCTCCCCTGCTCCCCTGCTCCCCCGCTCCCCGAAGGTGCGTCGCACTTCAAAAAGTGCAACGCACCGGGGAGGCCGCACGGCCCGTGCATCGCACCTTCTGAGGTGCGTTGCACGTCGCCGGTTGCCCGGGAAGGCGCGTTTCCAGAAGGTGCGTCGCACTTCAGAAAGTGCAACGCACCGGGCGGAGCATCGAGCCGATAGACGCGGAACAGTTCTCGGCCGTCGCCGGTCTTGACGATCTCTGGCGGGCCGTTCGCCTCCAGATAGGGCAGCGCCCACTCCGGCGCGGGACTGCTGGCCGGGTAGAGGTAGAGCGCCGGGCCGGACGCGGGAAAGACGAGGGCGTGGCTGCCGGGGAGCCACTTGATGGCGTCGTAGTTCTCGCTCAGAAAGGCCAGCGTCGGGTGACGGTAGTGGGGCGAGGCGACGTAGACTGCCGGCCGCTCCGCCGGCGGGATGGCCGCCAGCGTCCGGTCGAGGTAGCCGGCGGCGGCGGTCAGGTCGCCGTCGTTGACGAAGACCAGCTCCGGGTCGCGCGCCCAGACGCGGAAGTAGAGGTGCTGCGTCCACTGGCCCCCGGCCCAGAGGACGAGCAGGGCGGCGATCTGCACCGCCGCCGACAGGTTCGGCCGGCCGAAGCGCCGCTCCACGTCGCGCAGCAGGGCGATGAGGCCGATGGGCGGCAGGAAGAAGATGAACGGGATGAGGCCCAGCGCCCGCAGGTTGCTGGGCACGATCTCATTGACCGCCAGCGCCGTGGGCAGGATCATGACGAGCGGGACCAGCAGGAGCAGCTGGACGGCCGCCCGCTGCCAGTCATAGGGGAAGCGCCGGTAGCGGACGACGCAGATGAGCCAGCCGGCGAGCAGCAGCCCGCCGGTACCGAAGTCGAACAGCGGCCGGCCGGGCAGGTTGAAGCGCAGGTACGGGTCGCCGGACAGGAAGAACATGCCGAACGCCCGCAGCATGCTCTCCGTCAGCGTCAGCCCTTCCCCTTCGCCCGGCGCGACCTGGCCGATGCGTACCCAGAAGGCGTCGGGGTGGCCGGCGAAGTAGGCCAGCAGCGGCAGGGCGGTCAGAAAGGCGACCAGGGCGACGAAGAGCAATTGCCGGGCGCGCAGCCCCCGCGTCTCGGGGTCGAGCAGCAACGGCAGTAGCGCGAAGGCCAGCAACACGGGGAAGAGGCGCGCCGCCAGGTAGGTGTAGGCGGTCAGACCGACTAGCACCCCCGCGGCCCACAGCCACGGCCAGCGCCCGCCGCGCAGCGCCCGGAACAGCGCGGCCACGGCCAGCGCCTGGAGCAAGGGCTGGCTGATGACCCGGAAGCCGAGGCGGCTGAAGAGGACGTGCCAGAAGCTCGTCGCCAGCAGCGCCGCGGCCAGCAGGGCGATGCGCCGGTCGGCCAGCATCTCCCTGCCGAGCCAATAGGTCGCGGCGATCGTCAGCAGCCCGGCGAAGGCCGAGGTCAGGCGCAGGGCGAAGAGGGAGTTGCCCAGCGCCGCGGCCATGCCCCCGGCAGCGTAGAGGTAGAGCGGCTCGCGGCCGGTGAAGGCGGGGATGAAGACCGGCCGCTCGCCGCGCAGGCCGATGTCGCCCGCGTTCAGGCCATAGGCCGCCTCGTCGTAGTGGACGCCCGGCGGGACTTCGGTCAACTGCGGCAGGCGCAGCACGGCCGCCACCAGCAGGGCCAGGGTCATAAAGGCCAATGCGTGGTAGCGGGTGAGGCGGGTCATGCTGAGTGATTGTAACAGGTTGAAGGATGGCGAGCAGGGGAGCGGGGGGCGAGGGCTACTCCCTCTCCCCCAGGCAGAGGGAGTCGTGAGCAGGTTTCAGAAGCGCGAGCGGCGGCGCTTGATGCCGTAGGGCGCCCGGCTCGCGTGGCAGCGGGTGACGTTCGTCCCTTGTCACATTTCTTGTCGGTTGACTTCTGCCTCTGGCATTCAACAAGACTACGCTGCCGATCGCACCGCACTCGAGAAAGTCTGGCGCAACGGTCAAACGGAAGGCCAGGTCAATCGCCTTAAGCTATTGAAGCGCCAGATGTACGGGCGAACGAGCTTCGACTTGTTACGACTCAAGGCGCTGGGTACAGCATGAGCGCGAAAGTTGCGGAAGAACCTGACTTTCGGGGCCACTTTATGAAGTCCGGCTCAAAGAGCTGCCGCCTCGAATCCTTGCCGAAATAGCGGCGATGGACCTTCCCCTCACCAAACCCCAACGCTTTCTGAACAATTTGGCAATACATTCTTAACACTTGGCCCCTATCATTCCCTTCAGGTAGGCGGCAGCGGGCCGCCGCCAAACGGAATCATTCGGAGGTTCGAGATGGATAAGAAGAAAACAGCGCTCCGCTACGGGCTGGGCGCGCTAACGGTAGCCGCGTTCGCCCTGGCGCTTTTCCTCGCCTTCGGTCGCGGCGCGTCCGCGGCCGGCAGTACGACCGGTACCGCCGCCAACGCCACCGTCCTGGAGCAGGAGAACGCCCAACTGCGGGCCACGGTCGAGCAGATGCAACAGCGCGAAGCGCAGTATCGCCAGCAGATCGAGGCGGCCAACGCGACGATTGAGCAGTTCTCCGCCGGCAACGCCGGCCTGCAACTGCAACTGCCCGACGGCAGCGAATTGACTGTGCCCGGCCTCTTCGGATTCTTTCCCGGCGAAGATCAGCGCCACGAAGCGCGCGAGCATGGCCAGTTTGAATCCTCGGAGGGCTAATCACCATGAACATAATTGACAATGACAACGAACGAAAACCCCCCGCGGAAGCGACGGCGGTGAAAGCGCCGCGCGGCGCGGCCCGTCCCTCGCGTCAGGCGCGCAAGTCCACCGGCTGGTTGAAGACGCTGCTGGCGACCAGCGGCGTGGCCCTGACCATCATCGGCTCGGGATTGATCGCCCAGCGGGACGCGTCGAGTGGGGTCGTCGCGCCCGACGGCGCAACGACATCGACGCTGACGCTGACGCTCGACCCGGTGCCGACGGCCGCCGCGCCCTCGGCCGCGACCGGCACGGCGCTGGATGCCGGCAGCCACCGCACCGCCCGGCTGGTCTTTCCCGGCGCCATGACCCTGTCGCGCTCGTCGCGCTAGGCGGAGTGATGCCATGAACCTCTACCCCCACGTCCACCGGCATGGCTTCCGGGCGATGGGCTCGGAGATCGCCATCTGGCTGCAACAGGCCGACGAACCGGCGGCGCGCCGCGAACTCCAGCGGGCGCAGGCCCTGTTCGCCGCAACCGAGCGCTGGATGACGCGCTTCGATCCGGCCAGCGAGTTGTCGCGCCTGAACGCCCGCGCGGGCGAGTGGGTAGAGGTATCGCCGGCGCTGTGGTCGGCCGTCAACCGCGCCCTCGACCTGGCCGCGGTGACCGGCGGCCTCTTCGACCCAACGCTGCTGCGCGCGGTCACAGCCGCCGGCTATGACGCCTCCTTCGACGTCGCCTGGCATGCCGCCGATAGGCCGATGGCCGCCAGCTGGCGGCTCGACGAGCGCGACGGCGCGCCCGTCGGCCGCTGGTGGGCGGTTGAACTCGACCCCGCGCGGCTCGCCGTGCGCCTGCCAGACGGGGCCGGCATCGACCTGGGAGGCATAGGCAAGGGCCTGACTGCCCGGCAGGTGGTCGAGCAACTGAGCGCCTGGGGGCCGTGCCTGGTAGATGCCGGCGGCGACCTGACCGCGGGCGACGGGCCGGACGGCGCGCCGGGCTGGCCCGTCGCCGTCGCTTACCCCGGCGCG
>CAZSOD010000048.1:0-22371 GCA_964608255.1 uncultured Ardenticatenaceae bacterium | reverse complement strand
GAAGCGCCAGTCCACCTGGGCGCGCTGGGGCACGTAGGCGATGCAGATGTGGCCGTCGGGGCCGTGGCCGAAGACGTCGAGCCGGCCGCGGTCGGGCCGCAGCGTCCCGGCGATCAGCCGGAACAGCGTGCTCTTGCCCGCGCCGTTCGGCCCGACGATGGCGATGCGCTCGCCGCGGGCCACCTCGAACGTCACCGCCTCCAGGGCGTGGCGCGGCCCCGCGCCGGCGGTCAGCCGGTCGTTGTAGGCCGCCCAGACGTCGTGGGCGTCGATGGTGGGGGCGTGGGGGGCGTGGGCTACGGGTTTCATAGGCGTCGTTTAGAGAGCAGGGGGGCGGAGGCGCGGGGGTGCAGGGGAGAAAGAATTACCCCCACGCCCCCGCCCCCCGGCCGTTAATCGCCGGTCTTTCACTGCCCCAACCCCTCCACCATAGCGGCCACGTTCGCCCGCATCATCCTGACGTAGCTGTCAGCGTCGCTGCCCGGCGGGCCGAGCGCGTCGCTGTAGAGCGTCCGCACGCGGACCTCGTCGCAGCCATCCAGTTCCGCGGCCAGCGTCTGGGTCAATTGCTCGCTGGCCGTCGTCTCGACGAACAGGCTGCACGCCCCGGCCGCGGCCATTGCCCGGCTCAACGCGGCCAGATTGGCGGCCGTCGGCTCGGCCAGCGTGCTGGCGCCGGGAATAACCGAGCCCAGCACGCGAAAGCCATAGGCGGCGGCAAAGTAGGCCAGCGTGTCGTGGTTGGTGACGAGTACACGCCGCTCGGCGGGAATAGTCGCCGCCTGCTGACGCACGAACGCGTCCAGATCGGCCAGTTCGGCGCGGTAGGCGGCGGCGTTGGCGGCGTAGGTCGGGGCGTGGGCCGGGTCGGCCGCGCTCAGCGTCGCCGCGATGTTTTCCACCCAGCGCACGACATTACTCACGTCCTGCCAGACGTGAGGGTCGGCCCCGCCGCCGGCCGGCAACGGCGTAATGCCCGCCGAAACCGGGATGAGCGCCGTGCCGTCGCCGATGGTCGCCAGGTCATTGAGCAGCCCTTCCTCCAGGCTCCAGCCGTTGACGAAGATGAGGTCGGCCCGGGCCGCGGCGGTCAGATCGGCCGCGCCGGGTTGGTAGCTGTGGGGGTCCTGGCCGGGCGGCATGAGCGTGGTCAGCTCGATGGCCTCGCCGCCGACGCGAGCCACGGCGTCGCCGACCAGGCTCGTCGTGGCCGCCACGCGCAGGGGGCGGTCGTTCAGCGCCACCGGCGCCACGGCGGGCAGCACGAGCGGCGTCAGCGGGTCGGCGGCTTCGATCGTCGCCGTGTCGGCCGCGGGGCGGCAGCCAGCCCCGAGCAAGGCGATGGCGGCCAGCGCCGCCATTGCTTTCATCCTCGCCCACGTCCGCCATCTCATCATTCGCTGCCTCTACCGTCGCGCCGCCACGACGCGCTGCTATACTTGTCTCAGGTTCGTCGTTGCGTGCCTTGGAATGCGCTAAAGGTCGTAACCCCAAACGAGGTTTGTTTATTGATACTTTGTATCAGATTATAGGCTCGCCGCCGACCCTGTCAAGTGACCCACTACGACCTGTTCAGCCCGGCGTTCAAGGCTGACCCGTTTCCCACCTTCGCCGCGATGCGCGCCGCGCACCCGGTATATCCCCACGCCGCGCCGGACGGCCGCGCCATCTGGTACGTCACGCGCTATGACGACGTGGTGGCGGTGCTGAAGGATGACGCGGCGTTCTGCAAGAACCCGGCGAACGTCGAGCTGACCGCGGACCGGACAGATCTCCGGAGACCTGTCCGGTCTTCAGGACTCAACTTCAACGACAACATGCTCTTCAGCGACCCGCCCGACCACACCCGGCTGCGGGCGCTGGTCGGCCAGGCATTCACGCCGCGGCGGGTGGCGGCCATGCGCGACCGCGTCCGCGAGACGGCTGCGGCGCTGCTCGACCGGCTGCCGGCCGATGGATCGGCCGACCTCATCGCCGCCTACGCCCGGCCGCTGCCGGTGATCGTCATCTGCGACCTGCTCGGCATCCCCGCCGGCGACCGCGACACGGTCAGCGACTGGTCACAGGCCATCATCTCGCCCGGCAGTCGCGGCTTGAACTATAGCGCCCGCAAGCGTATGGTGCGCGCCTTCGTCCACTACCTGCGCGATCTCTTCGCCCGCCGGTTGGCCGACCCGCGCGACGACCTGATTAGCGCCCTCGTCCGCGCCGAGGATGCGGGCGACCGGCTGAGCGAGGCGGAGTTGTTGAGCATGGTCGCGTTGCTGCTGGTGACCGGGCACGAAACGACGGTCAACCTGATCGGCAACGGCGCGCTGGCTCTGCTGCGCCACCCGGAGCAGCGGGCGCGGCTGCGCGAGGACCCGGGGTTGTGGCCCGGGGCGATTGAGGAGTTGCTGCGCTACGATGGACCGGTGGAAACCTCGACGACGCGCTGGGTGCGCCGCGACACCACATTCCGCGGCCACGCCATGCGCGCCGGCGACCTGATGCGGCCGGTGCTGGCCTCGGCCAATCGCGACCCGGCCTACTTTGACCGCCCGGATGAACTCGACGTCGGCCGCGCCGACAACCGCCATCTCGCCTTTGGCCTGGGCGCCCATTACTGTCTGGGCGCGCCGCTGGCCCGGCTTGAAGGAGCCGTTGCCCTGGAAGCTTTCTTCAGCCGCCGGCCAGCGGCCCGGCTGGCGGTGGCCGTCGATCAACTGACGTGGCGCTCGGGTGTGCTGTTTCGCGGACTGAGTCATCTACCACTTGCGTAGCACAGAACACATACGTATAATGACGTAGGAGAGTGCCAAGGAGCAGCTTATGTCGCCTGAATCATCCGCCGCTGATTCCCCCTTTCCCGGTGTGCCGTTGGATCGCCCCTCCGCGGCGCGCATCTACGACTACATGCTGGGCGGCTACCACAACTTCGAGATCGATCGCCAGATCGCGGAGCGCTTTAAGGCGGTTTATCCCGACTTTTCCCTGACTGCCCAGGTCAACCGCGCCTTTCTGCGGCGCGCGCTTGACTTTGTAACCGCGCAGGGTATCGACCAGTTCCTCGATCTGGGGTCCGGCATTCCGACAGCCGGCAACGTGCACGAGATCGTTGCCGAGCCTTTTCCGGATGCTCGCGTTGTCTATGTCGACATCGACCCCATCGCCGTTGCCCACAGCGAAACCATCCTGCGCGGCAATCCCAACGTGGCGGCCATCCAGGGCGACATCGCCGACGCCGAAGCGCTCTTGACTCACCCGAAGATCACCGAACTGCTCGACTTCTCGCGCCCGCTCGGTCTCATTGTGCTGGCGGTCATCCATTTCGTGCCCGACGGCGAGCGGGCCGTGCGCGCCGTCGATGCATTCAAGGCCGTTCTGGCTTCCGGCAGCTACTTCATCCTTGGCACGTGGACTTACGACGACGCGCCGGATTACGCCCTGGCCCAGTACGCGGAGTTGACCAAGGCGACGCCCACGACCGCCCGCCCGCACTCGCGAGCGATGGTCGAGCGCTACTTTAGCGGGCTCGAAATGGTCGAGCCGGGCCTTGTTCACAGTCCCGCGTGGCGACCGGATGACCCGCACGATCTCATGGTCGACAACCCCGGTCGCTCCCTGACGTGGGTCGGCGTGGCCCGCAAGCCCTAGCGGGGCAACCGGCCGGGTGGCGACCATGGGCAGCGACAAGCTAGCAGGTTCAGGGTCCGAAACGACGAGGCGCGATCGCGTCCGCCCGTTGGCTTTGGCCTGGCTGCGGGCCGTGCGAGACGACGCCTACGTGCCGCTCGCGCCGAGCCACCTGGTGGAGCGCTTCGAGGCGCTGGCCGCCGAGGCGCTGGCGGTGGTGTTGTCGCCGGACCTATCGCCCGCCGAGGCGCAGGCGCGGTCGCGAGCCCTGGGCGAGAGCCTGGTTGCCGCACGCCTCTCCTCCGCACGGGTCCTGGAGCGCACCGTGGCCCTGCTGGCCGGCGAGTTGCTCGCGCTGCCGGGTGGCGACCCGACTCGCGTGGGGGTGCTACTCGCCGGGCTGGCCGGCGGATTCACCTCCGCCACGGCAGCCGTTATCCTCAACGAGCAAGAAGACATCCGTCAGGCTTACACGGTTGCCCTGCGCGCCGCGAACGAGCAGCTTGAGGCCCACCGCGCTCGCCTGGAGCAATCCAACGCGGCGTTGAACCGCCAGATCGTCGAGCGCGAGCGGGCGGAAGCGGCGGCGCGGATGCAGGCGGCGCGGCTGGAGTACATGCACCAGGTTAGCCTGGAGGTGCTGTCGGCCGGAACGCTCGACGCGGTGGTTCAGACGGCCGTTCGCTACGTCCGGGCCACCGTTCCCTGCATCTACCTCGGCGTGTCCGTATTCGACGCCGCGCAGCGCGAAGCGACCATCTTTCACAGCAGCGACGACGCTCACTTTGCGCGCGGCGCGCGCTATCCGATCACCATGACGATGGAACTGGCGACCCTCAGAACCGGGCGCTTCTACTACATCGCCGACGTGCGCGCCCATGACGTGCAATCGCCCGGCTATCAGCGCATGGTGGCGATCGGCGGCCGTTCGCTACTAGTCGTTCCGCTGGGCAGCGACGCAAATTTCTCCGGCGCGCTGTCGATCATCACCGCCGACGTGCGCGAGTTCACGCCCGACGAGGTGGGCATCGCCCAGGAGCTCGCCAACCTCATCGCCGTCGCCATTCAGGATCGGCGGCTGCTGGAGGCGGAGCAGGAGGCGCGCCGGCGCGAGGCGACGCTGCGCGAGCTGGCGACCAACCTGTCGCTTAGCCTCGACCTCGATGAGTACTTGCGGCGCTTGCTGGATCGCCTGGACGAGCTGGTTCCGGCGCTTAGCTCCTCGGTGGTGCTCCTCCAGGACGGCAACCCGGTACTCGTATCCAAGCGCCCTCCGCAGGATATTCCGGTGGAATGGTTCCAGCTGATCATGGCCCGCAATTCCGATAGCATGGGGTGGGTATTTCGCAACGGCCGGGCGCGCGTGATACCAGACACGACCGCTGTTCCCGGATGGGTAGTGGTGCCCGGATTTGAAACCGTCCATTCGTGGCTGGGCGTGCCGCTGCTGGTCAGGGGGGCCTGCATTGGCGTGCTGACGCTCGACCGCGAAGCAGTGGATGCGTTTGCGCCCCACGACGAGGAGGTCGCGCTGGCCTTCGCCACCCAGGCCGCCGTCGCCATCGAAAACGCCCGCCTCTATGGCGAGGCCCAGGCCCGGAAGGACGATCTGGAGCGGCGCGTGCAAAAGCGGACGCAGGAATTGAACGCGCTCTATGGTATCACCGCCGTGACGGTGGCGAACCCCGACCTGGCGACGGTCTTGCGCCGGGCGCTCGAGTTGGCGCTGGAGGCATTCGATTGCTCCAGCGGAGCCATTTACCTGAACCAGAGCGGGCGCCACGGCCTGCGACTGGCGGACTGTCTCGACGACGGCGGCCGTGATGCTGCCCAACGCCTTGCCGATCCGGCCACGGCCGATGATCTGCGCCGTCGCCTCGCCGCCGAAAGCCCGCCCTGGATTGGCAGCAACGGGAATCTGCCGCGCCATATCTACGGCGAGGCGGTCGGCAGTGTGGCCGCCGCCCCGTTGCGCGCCCGCGGCCGCAGCCTGGGCATCCTCTGCCTGCTGAGCGATCGCCCCGATCGCTTCACGGCGGCGGCCCAATTACTGACGACCATCGCCGACCAGATCGGGGCGGCTGTGGAAAATATCGAACTGCGCGGGCGCACCCGCCAGGCGGCCATTATCGAAGAGCGCGAGCGGCTGGCCCGCGACCTGCACGACGCGGTCACTCAGGCCATCTATGGTATCGGCCTCTTCGCCAATGCCGCGCGCGACGCCGCCCGCGCCGGCGACCTGGACAAGGTCGACCGCCACGTGGTGACAGTCCAGCAGGCGAGCCGTCACGCATTGAAAGAGATGCGCCTGTTGCTTTTTGAACTGCGCACCGAGGATCTGGCGCGCCTTGGCCTGGCGGGGGCGCTCAATAACCGCCTGGCGATGGTCGAACGGCGGGCCGAGATCGCCGCCGATGTCCAGGTGCGGGATATGCCCCCCTTACCCGTGGCTATCGAGGAGACGTTCTATCGGGTCGCTCTCGAAGCCCTCAACAATGCTCTGCGCCATGCCCAGGCCCGGCGCGTGGTGATTAACCTGCGCGCTCATGACCACCACCTGCTGATGACCATCCAGGATAACGGCGTGGGCTTCCGGCTGCGCGAGGCGCGGGCCAAGGGCGGGATGGGCTTGAGCAGCATGGAAAGCCGGGTTCGCAGCGTGGGTGGATCGGTGAAGTTTATCAGCCGGATAGGCGAGGGTACACGGGTCGAGGTGCGTGCGCCGTTGCCGCCCGGCGACGAATGATGGGAGGAGATAGTCGTGGACGAACGGGAGGAGATTCGTATCCTGGTGGTCGAGGACCAGGCCATCGTGCGCGAGGGATTGTGCGCGATGCTGGAACTGAAGCCGGGGCTGACGGTGGTCGGCGTGGCCGCCAACGGGGAGGAGGCGGTGGCCCAGGCGTTGTGGCTGCAACCAGACCTGATCCTGATGGATCTGGTGATGCCTAAAAAGGGAGGCGTGGCCGCCACCCGGGAAATCATGGCCCAGCAGCCCGACGCCCGCGTGCTGGTGCTGACCAGCTTTAGCGAGGACGCCCAGGTGATCGAGGCCATTCGCGCCGGGGCCAAGGGCTACATGCTCAAGGAAGCGATGGGCGAAGAACTGGCCAGCGCCATCCGCCAGGTTCACGCCGGCGAGACGCCGCTGAATCCGCTGGCCGCCCGCCATCTGGTTGACTCGTTCAATGCGCCGCACAACGGGCCGGCGCTCGACATTGTTCTGACCGAGCGCGAACTGGAGATCGCCCAGCTGATTGCCCAGGGCTATAGCAACGCTGCCATTGCCGAGCGCCTGGACATCAGCATCCGCACCGTCGGCACCCACATCAGCCACACGCTCAAGAAGCTGCGGCTGGAGAACCGCACCCAGCTGGCGTTGCTGATGCTCAAGCAGGGGTTGGCGCCCCTGTTCGGCGACTAGGGACGGGTCCCAGACCCGCCCGCCAATCCAAAACAACGCGCAGGGGCGGGTCCTAGACCCGCCCCCACCCACAACACCCGCACGCGGGTCACGGTCCCGCCCCTACACTTCCGTGTAATACCCCATGCCCACGACGCCCGGTCCGACGTTAGCGCCGATGACTGGCGTCAGTTCGTTGACCAGCAGCTCATCGGGGTGGGCCACGTCCCGCACCTGCTGGGCGATGTAGGCGGCGTCTTCGGGCGCGCGGGCGTGGATGACGCCGGCATGAACGCGCCGCTTGTCCTTCATCTCGCCCAGAACGAGATCGAGCATGTGGCGGATGGCTTTATTCTTGGTGCGGATCGAGGCCAGCGGCTCGATCTTGCCATCGTCCAGGTGCAGCACCGGTTTGATCGATAGTACGGAGCCGAGGAGCCGCTTCGCGCCGCCGATGCGGCCGCCCTTGTGGAGGTATTCCAGCGTGTCGACGACGAACAGCACCCGCATCCGGGGCGCCAGGGCGCGGACATACTCGGCCACCGCCTTGTAGTCGTCGTTCTCGGCCGCGTACTTGGCCGCCGCCAGCGCCAGCAACCCCAACCCCAGCGACACCGAGCGCGAATCGACGATCTCGATCGGGTAATCGCCCAGCGCTTCCGCGCCCAGATGAGCGGACTGGATTGTGCCGCTCAGGTCGGACGAGACGAACACGGCGACAATGCTCTCCGCGCCCTCGGCCACCTTGCGGAAATGCTCCGTGAACTGGCCGGGCGCCGGCTGCGACGTCTTCGGCAAGTCGCTCGACCGCGGCAGGCGCTCGTAGAACTCCTCGGTGGTGATGTCGATCTGGTCCAGCAAGCTCCGGCCTTCCCAGTTCAGGATCTGCGGGATGACGTAGATATTGTGCCTGGCGAGCGTCTCCGGCGTCAGGTTGGCGGTGCTGTCGGTGACAATGGCAACTTTGACTTTAGACATGAGGGCCCTTTTTCTCCTTCGCTTTTATGATGTATCCGTGGGCTCCGCAAGCGAGCAGCTTCACAAACGAATTACGCAGTTGTGCACTAGAACACTGGACGGCGCGATTGGAAACGGTTATCTTATCTCCGGCATGAAGGCTCAGCTGGATCGGCCTGAAGCGGCCTGATTGTAGGCAGGGGCGAGCGCTTCGTCAATGCCGCGGGGTTTAGGGGTTCCTCCCTAGTCTTGTCTAAACAAAAAGCGTAGAAAAAATCAGCAAATGACTGATGGCAAGCGGCTCGCCTTCGGCTAGTCTACCTGTGTACTTTGCAAGGGAGCAAAGCGCGCGGGGTGAACACAGTCGCACCAAAACCTGGCGGAGCCAACCGCCAGGTTTGTCTTTTTCCGGCTCTCCGTCGTTGCGCGCCGGCCGCGTCCCGCGATAATTCCGCTTGTGGACGCCATCACCTACGTCGGCCATGCGACCTTGCGCATTGAACAGGGCGACCTGCGGCTGCTGACCGACCCGCTTCTTACCGCCCGCGTCGGCCATCTCGGCCGCACCTCCCCCACGCCCGACACGACCGGCTGGAACATCGACGCGGTTCTCATCTCTCACCTGCACGCCGACCACCTGCACCTGCCGTCGCTGCGCCGGCTGCAACCCGCCCCCCGGCTGCTCGCGCCGCGCGGCGCGGCTGCCTACCTGTCGCGCCACGGATTCACAAACGTGGTGGAAACCGCCCCGGGGGAGGTTGTGACGATCAAGGGGGTGGCAATCGAGACGACGCCGGCCGACCACGCCGGACGGCACATGCCAGGCCGGCCCCACACCGCGGCCGTGGGCTATATCATTCACGGGCCGCGCCCGGTCTATTTCGCCGGGGACACCGATTTGTTCGCCGGGATGGCGGCGATCGGCGCGAAGAGCGACGTGGCCCTGGTGCCCGTCTGGGGCTGGGGGCCAACGCTGGGGCCGGGCCATCTCAACCCGTACCGCGCGGCCCAAGCGCTTGAGCTATTGCGACCGTCTCTGGCGATCCCGATCCACTGGGGCACTTACTTTCCGATCGGCCTGCGGCCGTTCCTGCCGCGGCTGCTGAGCCACCCGCCGCGCACCTTCGCCCGCTACGCCGCCGCCTTCACCCCGGAGGTGCGCGTGGCCGTGCTCAATCCGGGCGAAGGGCTGGCGCTGGGCTGATCCGCCGCCCCCTAACTCCCCGCCGCCACCAATGCCCGCGTCGCGGCGATGATGTCCTTGCTGCGCAGCAGTGTTTCGCCGACGAGGATGGCGTCGGCCCCGGCGGCCTTCATAGCCCGCACGTCGTCGGCCGTCTTCAACCCGCTTTCGCCGACGACGGCGATCTCCGGCGGGATGAGGGCGCGCAGCCGGGCGGTGGTGTCGAAGTCCACAGCGAACGTTTGCAAGTCGCGGTTGTTCACGCCGAGCAGGCGCGGCCGCAGCGGCAGCACCCGCGCCACTTCCTCGGCGCTATGAACCTCGATGAGCGCCGCCATGCCCAGCCGGCTGGCCAGCGCCAGCAACTCGGCCAGATCGCTGTCGCCCAGCACGGCGGCGATGAGCAGGATGGCGTCGGCCCCGGCCACGCGGGCCTCGTAAACCTGGTAGGGATGGAAGATGAAGTCCTTGCGCAGCACGGGCAGGCGCACGCGCTCGCGTACGTCGCGCAGGTGCTCCAGCGTGCCCTGAAAGTGGCGCGTGTCGGTCAGCACAGAGATGGCCCGCGCGCCGCCCTTTTCGTAGAGCCTGGCCAGCCGCGCCGGATCGTAGTCGCGGACGAGCAGTCCCTTGCTGGGCGAGGCCTTTTTGCACTCGGCGATGAGGGAGACGCCGGGGGCGCGCACGGCCGCCTCGAAGTCGCGCGGCGGCGGGGCGACGGCCGTCATGGCCCGCAGATCGGCCAGCGGCACTTCGGCCATCACCTTCGGCAGCCGCTCGCGGTGGTGGGCCATGATCTCGTCCAGCATTTCGCCGCGGCGCTTGGCAAGGTTGGTGACGCTCATGAAGTTCCTTCCTTGAAGCTGTGGGTCATGGCGACCCAGTTCTGGAGGGTGCTCAGGGCCGCGCCGCTGTCGAGCGACTGGGCGGCGCGGGCCAGACCGTCTGCCCAGTCGCCCGTCTCCAGGCTGAGTACGGCCGCCGCGTTCAGCAGCACGATGTCGCGCCGCGGCCCGCGGTCGTCGCCGCGCAGGATGCTCAGCGTGATGGCCGCATTCTCTTCCGGTGCGCCGCCCAGCAGGTCATCGAGGCGGGCGCGCGGCAGGCCCACTTCCGCCGGGTCGAAGTCGAACGTCGTCACCGCGCCGTCGCGCAGCGCGCTGATGCGGTTGACGCCGGTGGTCGATAGCTCATCCAGCCCGTCGTGGCCGTGGACGACGTAGGCGGCGCGGCTGCCCAGCGTGCGCAGCACCGCGGCCAGCGTCTCGGTCAGCGCCGGGTCATAGACGCCCATGAGCTGGTGGGTAGCCCCGGCGGGGTTGGTCAGCGGGCCGAGCAGGTTGAAGATGGTGCGCTGGCCGATCTCGCGCCGCGGGCCGATGGCGTAGCGCATGGCCGGGTGGTGGTTGAGGGCATAGAGGAAGCCGATGCCCACGTCCTCGACGCACTCGGCCACCTGCGCCGCGTCCAGGTCGAGGTTGCCGCCCAGGGCCAGCAGCACGTCGGCCGAGCCGCTGCGGCTGCTGGCGGCGCGGTTGCCGTGCTTGGCCACGCGCACGCCCGCCCCGGCCGCGACGAAGGCCGCCGTGGTCGAGATGTTGAAGGTGTGCTTGCCGTCGCCTCCCGTGCCGCAGGTGTCGGCCAGCACCTCGCCGGCGCCGAGCCGCACCCGCACGGGCACGACGTGCTGGCGCATCGAGTGGGCGCTGCCGGCGATCTCGTCCACCGTCTCGCCCTTCATGCGTAGCGCGGTCAGATAGCTGCCGATCTGCGCCGGAGAGGCCGCGCCGTCCATGATCGCGTCCATGGCCGCCTCGGCCTCGGCGTAGGTCAGGTCGCGGCCGTTGATAACCTGGGCAATGGCGTGCTTAAGCGGCATAGTCAGTGTCTCTCGCGGGGTCAAAGTAGCCGGCGGCCACGGCATCGGCCACCAGGGCGCGGGCAAAGGCGGCAATAGTGGCCGAGCCGGGGGCGATGCGCTCGGTCATGGCCATGACCTGCTCGCCGCTGACGCCGTGCTCTCGCCACGGCCGCCCCTCGGTCAGGTAGTTGTGGAGCAAGGGCATGAAGCGGTCGAGGGCGGAGGCGAAGCGGGCCTCGGGCGTAGCGCGGGCCTCGAACTCCACCCAGGCGGCGCGCAGGTCGGTCGCCTGGTCGGGCGGCAGCAGACCGAAAATGCGCTCGGCGGCCCGCTCTTCGCGCTCGGCCTTGTCGAGCGCGCCGATGGGGTCGTAGAAGAAGGTGTCGCCGGCGTCGATCTCGACAATGTCGTGGACGAGGATCATGCGCACCACGCGGCTCAGGTCGACTGGCTCGCTGGCGTGCTCCGCCAGGACGAGCGCCGCCAGCGCCAGATGCCAGCTATGCTCGGCCGTGTTCTCGTGGCGGTCGGTTCCAGGCAGGTAGGTGCGGCGCAGGACGTGCTTCAACCGGTCGATCTCGACCAGGAACTCGATCTGCGCCAGCAGGCGTTCTTCGTTCATGAGCAGTTGCTTCACAGTCGTCCACCTCGCGGGTCGAGGGATTATACTCCGGCGCGCTGGCGACTCAAGGGCCTGGGCGACACGACCGCCGGCACCCGACCGCGGTCAACACCAACCGCATCATGCAGGCCCACCAGGAGGAGACTTCACCCCGAGGGTTTGCCTCTCATGAGTACCTTTCCGCTGTTCTCGCGTCGCGTCCTCGCGCTGATCGGGCTGTTGCTCGTCGCGCTCGTGGCCGGCGCGTTTGCCCCGCCCGCCGGGGCCGACGAAGACGCCCGCCGCCACAAGCTGTTCATGCCCCTGGCCGCGGGCAGCAAGCGCAACCCGCCCCCGCCGCCCCCGCCGCTCAATTGCGACGTGCCGGGCACGAGCTACACGTCGCTGAGTGTGATCGGCGACTCGCTGACGGTCAACCCCGACACCGACCCGAACCTGAACCTGGGCTATCGCGGCTATAAGCGCGTCGACGCGCCGCTCAAGCTGGTCGAACTGGGGCCGGTCTGGGACCCGAAAGCGCCGCAGCTCCCCGGCATGTTCGGCGACCGGCGCACGCCGCGCTTCACCAACACCTACCAGCGCTACAACTGGGACGCCTCGTGCAACTGCCGCGGCGACGCCGAATCGCGCTGGGACGCGACGGTGCTGGGCATGGGCGTGGCGCGCGGCGAGACCATCTATACTCCCGACTCCGGCTATGACATCCAGGACGGCTATGAGTACCTGGTGCTCTATGCCGGGGAGTCGGACCTGACGCTCCACGTCGGCCGCGAGGACGAGTTCTTCGGTTACGTCGTCCACATCGACGGCGTCTGCACCGACCCCGACCTGCTGGCTCTCTACCGCCAGCGCCACGCTGAGGGGCGGCGCTATCTGCCGGCGCTGCGCGGCCACCAGCCGTTCGGCGTGGCCCTCGATGGCGAGATCCAGGTCGCCGTCCGCGACACGGGCAGCTTCATGGACCCGCGCTCGCGCAATGACTGGTGGCAGGGAAGATAGGAGAAATACGAATTACGAATTACGAAGGAAGAGCGGATTCGTGCGACGGTCTCTGAATTCGTAATTCGTCATTCGCAATTGCTTACAGCCCGATGCCGCGCTGGTAGAGGAGGAACATCCCCAGCAGGTAGGCGCCCAGGATGGCTACCGAGTCGAGCTCGAAGAAGAGGAACTTGCGCTCCACGCGGGCCAGATTGCCGATGAGCGCCATGTTGGTCAGCAGGATACCCAGCAGGCCAACGATGATGAAGCCGGGGTCGATGACGCTGAGGAACGGCCCGTCGAGCAGGAAAAAGTCGGCGACGGCCAGCCCGAGCATGTTGAACACGTTGGAACCGAACAGGTTACCGACGGCCAGATCGAACGCCCCCAGACGCGTGGCGGCGATGACGGCCACCAGCTCGGGCAGCGAGGTGACGAGGCTGAGCAGCGCCGTGCCCACAAATCCCGTGCCCAGGCCGGTGATCGCGGCGATATCCGTGCTGGCGCGGACGAGTTGGGGCACGGCGGCCATAAGCACTACCGCGGCCATGACAAACCCGACGAGGCCGCGCCGCAGCGTGGGGAAGTCCGCGGCCGGTTCCATGACCGGCGCGGCCGGGCCGCCGCGACTCTCGCGCTGCATGACCCAGATGCCGGCGAAGTAGAGGCCGATAATCAGCAGGCTGTCGGCCCCGACCCAGCCCACCGCCGGAAGCGCCCCGACAGCCATCGAGAGCACCGCCACCAGCATCAACAGCGTCGCCAGGGCGGCGGTCAGCGAATGAGTGACGGCGACAGTGCGCAGGAGCGGAGCTTGCCGGTTGAAGAGGTCCACCAGCGCCAGCAGGGCGATGTTGGTCATGTTGCTGCCGAGAAAGTTGCCGGCGGCCAGGTTGGGAACGCTGGCGCGGAAGGCACTGATCGAGGCGATCATCTCCGGCAGAGAGGTCGCGCCGGCCAGAAAGATTGTGCCGATGACCAGGCCCCCCAAGCGCGTCCGGACGGCGATTACGTCGGCATACGCGGCCAGTTTGGTGGCGGCCAGAACGACGACGGCCGAGCTGATGAGGAAGAGGAACCAGACCATCGGCGGCTTAGGAAGCGGCGCGGCCGCCCGTCGCCGCCAATCCCCAGGCGGACAGAACCGGCACGACAAAGAGAATGCCGGTGTTGGGTTGATTCAAGTCGCCCAGCAGGGCTGTAACTCTGGCGGCGACGGCTTCGGCCACGTTGATGTCATTGATGACGGCGAATAGGGTGTTATGGCCCTGGCGGCCGCCGCCGAAAACCTGGCTGAACCCGGTATAAGCGGCGCGCGCCTCGTGGCGCTCCAACGTGCGGGCCAACCCCGTGCTTTCAAGGATTGTGACCCCGCGCGCGCCGCCGTCTTCCCAGGCGCGCAAAACTTCGTTCAAGCGAGCGGTGTCGTCCAGTACCATCACGAGCAGGAACATACGCTTACCTTTTTGGTCCCACGGCGACCTATCGTTTCCCTGAGCTTCTTTTACGAATAGCTGGCGCGAAAGTCAACCGGCTCGCCTAGCGATAAAAGTCGATCCACGTCATGTGGAACGAGTCATAGTCGCCCTGGTGAAAGTGGGGCGGCAGGGTGATCTCGAACGCGCCGCTCGCCGGCAGCGGAATGGCCGCCGTCTCGCCCGCGCCCGCGCTGATACGAATGTCGGGGTAGTAGACGTAGCTCGACGGCGAGGCGCTCTGCACCCGCCCCTCGTCGTCGGTGACGGAGAGCATGAGCGCCGGGCCAGGGCCGCCATCGCTGGCGACGCCGGTGGCGATCGTGACGTTGCCGTAGGCGATCTCCAGCTGCTCCAGCCCGCGCGTATGCAGCCGGACGACGATCTGCTCGGGCCAGTCGTCGGCCGCGGCCGTCAGCCCGCCGATACCGCTGGCGCTGGTCACGTCGATGGTGGCGCGGCCCTTCTCCACCGTGACGGTTGCCGTGTCGCTGCGGTCCTTATCCAGGGTTACACCCATCACGTTCTCTCCCTGGCCGCACGCGGCCAGCAGGATGAGCATCAGCAGCAGGACCGCGCTACGCCTCATCCCGATCCTTTTCGGCCGCCCCGTTGCGCAACTCCATTTTCTTCAGCCGGTAGAGCGCCTCCTGCGTCAACTGCCGGTGCTTGCCGCTGATGTCGGCCTGGATGCCGAACAGGACGATGAGCGCCCCGACCATGAGCAGCCCCGTGCCCAACGTCAGCGACTGGATGTAGCGGCCGATGCCGCTCTGGCCGGTCAGATAGTGGTAGAAGAACCGCCCCCACAGCGCCGCCCCGGCCAGCAGGAAGGGCACGGCGATGTAGCTGAACGTCTTGAGCGGCTCGTAGAAGGCGTAGAGGCGCAGGATCGTTCCCGCCTGGGCCTTGATGAAGTGCCACATGCTACGCTGGAGGCGCGACGGACGCGTTGGCGGGTTGGTGGTAATGGGCACGCTGACGACGCCCAGCCCCATCTTGCCGGCCTGGATGATCGTCTCCAGCGTGTAGCTGTAGCGGGTGAGAATGGTGAAGTGCAGCGCCGCCTCGCGCGAGTAGGCGCGGAAGCCGCTGACGGCGTCGGGGACTTCCGTGCCGCTGACGTTGCGCACCATCCAGCTGCCGAGGGCCAGCATCCGCTTCTTGAGCGGCGAGAAATGGGCCACGCTGTGCACTTGCCGGTCGCCGATGACCATATCGGCCCGCCCGGCCAGCACGGGGGCGACGAGGTCGGGGATGTAGCGGCCGGGATACTGGTTGTCGGCGTCGGTGTGGACGATGACGTCCGCGCCCAGGCGCAGGCAGGCGTCGATGCCGCTCTGGAAGGCGCGGGCCAGTCCCAGGTTGCGAGGGTGGCGGACGATGTGGGTCACGCCGAGGGCCAGCGCCACGTCGGCCGTGCCGTCGCGGCTGCCATCGTCGATGACCAGCGTCTCGATGCAGTCGATGCCGGGGATGGCCCGCGGCAGGTCGGCCAGCGCCAGCGGCAGCGTCTCGGCCTCGTTGTAGCAGGGAATCTGGATGATGAGTTTCACGGCTACGGGGAATTGTAGCCGGATTGTGAAGACCTGACAGGTGGGCCGCCCACCTGTCAGGTCGGCGCGAATCGGTTACTGGAGAACTTTCAGGATGACGTTCTCGGTCGTGAACGTCAGGCTGCCGTCGATCACCCGCGCCGCTTGCCGGCTAATGGCCCGCCCCGGCGTGCCCTCCGGGACGCCATAGGCGGCGTGGAGCTGTCCCTTAGCGTTGCAGTTCGCCGCGATGCTGAGAATCTCCTGCCCGGGCTCCGGGACGACGGCGAGCTGGATCAGATCGGGCAGCGGCGCGCCCGGGGCGGTGTTGATGAATGTGACCCGGAAGGATGAACTGCACGTGTTCGCCCTGGCTCCGGCCAGCACTTCCGGCGCCTTGTTGCCGAACAGCAACGGGCCGGAGAAGTCGGGGCTATCTTCGACCCAGACCAGGGCCTTCTTGGTATTCAGCACCACAGTCACCTTCGCCCGGCCGTCGGCCATGGCCTTCTCGGTCACGGTTCCGGTAAACTTGGTGCCGATCGACTGGCCGCCGTTCTCGATAATCCACTTGTCGGCCAGCCCGGCGTAGTCAACCGACATCGACCGGCCGCGCGCGGGGTCGTTCTGGCCCAGGAAGTTCTGCACCGGCGGCTCGAATAGGAGGCAGCCGCCGGCCCCATCGTCAAAGCAGTACGTCCCCTGGGCGGCGACAAACTCGGCGATCGGCCGCTTGGTCGTCGTCGCCGCCGGCGCGTCCGGGGCGGCCAGAGCGAAGGGCGCGGCCAGGGCCAGCAGACCGGCCACCACCAGGGCGAGCATCACGACGCGGAACATTCGACTCACATTTGTATTGCGGTTCACCTTATACACTCCTTTAGACACCCATAGACCACGGACAACGGTAGCAAGGGTCAAGTGAAGGACGAGGGTGGATTACTCCATAAGCGCCTCCCTGGCTCGCGGCGCGCCGGCGGCTACTGACAAACAGCCGCCGGCGCGCCGCCCCGCTTCCCCCTTATGGCACCACTTCCAGGCCGCTGATGACGGGCGTCAGGCCGTTCTGCCCGCCGCGCCAGAAGGCGGCGACGGTGTAGCCGCCGCCGGAAGGCGTCAGCCGCAGTACGTCTTTGCCGTTGCCGCTCACGCCGCCGACGTTGAAAGCGCCGAGGATGGCGACGTAGAGGTTGCCCGTCGTCTCGTCCACGCTGACGCCGGCCACGTCCTCGACACCCAAACCGGACACGGGCGTGCCGTCAAAGTAGGCCGCCCACGCGCCGCTCGTCGTCGCGCCGGTGGCCGTGGGGATGAAAGCGGCCACGTCCTCGTCCTGCGCCTTCAGCGTGCCGCCGCCCTGTTGGGGCGCGGCGAGCGCGCCGACCGTGCTGATCAGGACGCGGCCGTTCGCCAGAACATCCAGGGCATCGATCTTCTCCCCGCTCGTCGTCAGGCCCACATCCGAGCCGTCGATGTGCCAGGCAAACGAACCGGCGGTGGCGCTGCCCAGCGACGTGGGTATGAACTTGACGACGTCCCATGTGGTGACCGTTCCCAGGCCGGCGAGGGACTGGTTGGCCTTCAGCGCCAGCAAAATGTCGCCTTCGCCATCGAAAGCGAAGGCGGCGATGGGCTTGGTAAGGCCCACGTCCGAGCCGTCGAAGACCATGCTCCAGCTATTCCCCGGGCCGTTGCGGTAGAGGATGTCCTGCGGCGTCGCCGCCACGCCGCCGATAGTCGCCGCCGTGGCCGGGGAGACGTAGAGCGAGGCGTTGGACGGGCCGTTGTTGGTGTTGGTGAAGGTGCAGGTCGCCGTCTCGTCCGCGCTCAGCGTCACGGTCACGCTGTTGGTCCCGGATTCGCCCGAGTTGCAACTGACCGCCGCGCTGTAGCCGGCGACGGTCGTCTCGGTAACCATATACGTGCCCTCGCTGGTACCGATGGTCGTTTCGCCGCCCGCAGCCGGCAGCGAAAAAGAGAAGCTGCCGGTGAACTGCCAGTCGGCCGCGGGAACCGCGCCGATGACGACCTTCCTGACAATCAGCGTCGCGTCGCCGGGGATAATGACCGTCGGCGGCTCGCCCGGCGACGCGTCCTGGGCCCTGGCTGACCGCACGAGCGCGGTCAGCGCCAGCAGGGCAATCAAACCGATCCAAAACCGCTTGCTGTTCATCGTAGCCTCCACCAAGGTCTGCTCAAACACGGAAACGAATCCGGCCACGCCCGACGCTCAGCGCTACGGTGTGCCGGAGGCTAATGGGCGTGTTGCGCCTGTTTGTTCGGTAAGGGTAACGGTCGATCGTTGCAAAAACGTTTCAAGCCCATTGCGCGCCCCCCGTGGCGTGCTATTCTATTCGCCAGCCATGTCGCGCCTTGCGCTCTCCCTGCTCGGCCCTTTCCAGGCCAGGGTTGGCGAACGGGCTCTCGTTCACTTTGCCACCGACAAGGTCCGGGCGCTCCTCGCCTACCTCGTGGTGGAGGCCGACCGCCCCCACCGCCGCGACACGCTGGCTGCACTCCTCTGGCCGGAATGGGACGACAGCGGCGCGCGTTCTAACCTTCGACTGGCCCTCCACCGGCTGCGCGATACGCTCGACGCGGCCGAGCCCGCTCTCAGCAGCGCCGTCATCGGCGTCACTCGCGAGACGGTGCAGGTGAACGGCGCGGCTGTGGACCTTGACGTGGCGCGCTTCGTCGCCCTGCTGGAGATGTGCGAGCTGCATCCCCACCGGCTGCTGCACCTGTGCCCCTCATGCCTGAGCCAACTGGCCGAAGCAGCGGCGCTCTATGAAGGGGAGTTGCTGGCCGGGCTGTCCATCGTCGACGCGCCCGGCTTCGAGCAATGGGAACTGGCCCGGCGCGCCGAACTGGAGCAGCGCGTGCTGACGCTGTTCTACCGGCTGGCCGACGCCTTCGAGCAACTAGGCGAATACGAACGCGGGCTGATCTTCGCCCGCCGCCAGTTAGCTATCGATCCCTACCGCGAGGAGGCCCACCGCCAGACCATGCGCTTCCTGGCTCTGCGGGGCGAACGGGCGGCGGCGCTGGGCCACTACGAGCGCGCCCGCCGGCTGCTGAGGAGCGAGCTGGGCGTCGAACCGGACCCGGCGACGGGCGACCTGGCCGAGCAGATTCGGCAGGGGAAGCTGACGGCCCACTACGCCGCCCGGCCGCAACGGTACCACTTCCCGGCCCAGTTCACGCCCTTCTTCGGCCGCGCCGCCGAGACCGCCCGGCTGCTGGATCGCCTGTCGGACCCGGCCTGCCGCCTTCTAACTCTCATCGCGCCCGGCGGCATGGGCAAGACGCGCCTGGCCATTGCCGCGGCCGAGACGCTGGGCGAGCGCCCGGGCTTCCCCGACGGCATCTACTTTGTCCCCCTGGCCCGTCTGGCGACGTCCGACCTGCTGCCCTCGGCTCTGGCCACCGCGCTGGGGCTGAACCTCTCCGGCGCGGCCGAGCCGGCCGAGCAACTGGCCCGCTTCCTGCGCCCGCGCCGCGCCCTGATCGTCCTCGACAACTTCGAGCACCTGCTGGACGGCCTCGACCTGCTCATCCGGCTGCTGGAGGCCGCGCCGGCCGTGCGCTGGCTGGTCACGTCGCGCGTGGCGCTCAATATTCGCGCCGAGGAGCGCTTCGCTCTGGGGGGTCTAGACGCGGACGCGGGGCGACAACTCTTCACCGCCGCGGCCGCCCGCGTCGTCGCCGGCTACCAGCCCGATCCGGCCGACCTGGCCGCCATCGGCGACATCTGCCGCGCCGTCGGGGGCATGCCCCTGGCAGTCGAACTGGCCGCGGCGTGGACGCGGCTCATGGACGCGCCGGCCATCGCCGCCCGCATCCGCCACGACCTGGCCTTCCTGACCAGTGACATGCGCGATATGCCGGAGCGGCAGCGCAGCATGCGCGTCGTCTTCGATCATATGTGGGCGCAGTTGTCGCCGCTGGAGGCAACGGCGCTGAATCGCCTGTCGGTTCTGCGCGGCCCGTTTCGTCTCGACGCGGCCGAGGCCATCAGCGAGGCCACGCCGGGCGTGCTGGCCGCCCTGCTCGATCAATCGCTGCTCAGTCCCACCGGCGGCGGGCGCTTCGAAATCCACGAACTGCTGCGCCAGTATGCCGCCGGACGGCTGGCCGCCACGCCGGACGTGGAAGCGACCGCCCGCGCCCGCCACGCCGTCCACTACCTCGACCTGCTGCGGCAGCGCGTCGGGGCGCTGGGCGGCGCGGAGTCGCGCGAGGCCCTGGCCGCGCTGCGGCGCAACCTGGACAATGTGCGCCTGGCCTGGGAGTGGGCGATAGATGGCCGGCAAATCGCCGAGCTGTCAAGCGCGGCCCGGCCGCTGGAAATGCTTTATCGTTTTAGCGGCCTGCTGGCCGAGGGGGCGCAGGCTTTCGCCGCCGCGGCCGAGGCGCTGGCTGTCGGCCTTGACCGGGGCGAACTCGATCCGCCGGCCACCTTGCCGCTGATCCACACCCTCTGGCGGCGCGAGGCGTTGTTGCGCGAATTGCGCGGCGATGGGGCGGCAGCGGTTGCCCTGCTGGAGCGAACGCGCGCCGGTTGGACGGCGCTGGGCGACCAGCGGCGACTGGCGCAGACGCTCAATGATCTGGCCTACGTTCACATTCGCCGGGGGCAAGGCGACGTCGCCAGGGACTCGGCCCGCGCCGCTCTGGCGCTGGGGCGCGAACTGGGTGACGACGAACTGATTGCCGACGCGCTGCACAATCTGGGCAACATTGCCGGAACGGCCGAAGACTTGCGCCCGGCTGAAAGCCAACTGCGCGAGAGCATCGATCTCTACCAACGGGCCGGCGGCCGGTTGTTGGCCGGGGCGCTCTGCGACCTGGGCCGGGTCCTGGTCCAGAAGGGTGATCTGGAGGAAGGCCGGGCGACGGTCGCCCGCGGCCTGGCCGTCGCCGAAGCCGCTGGCGATCAGCCGGCGATCGTTCTGGCCCTGACGGCCCTGGGCGGCAGCGCCCTCAGCGCGGGCGACCTGGCCGCGGCGGAAGTATACAACCGGCGCGGCCAGGTCGGCGCGCAGGAGATTGGCGACACGTTCATGCTGTGCATTTGCCTTGGTAACCTGGGGCACGTCGCGCTGGCCCGCGGCGAACACGCCGCGTTCCAGCTCTACCGCGACGCGTTGGGCCTGAGCCTGGCGGCCGACATCGCCGGCACGACTTACGAGGCGGTGGTCGGTCTGGCCTCGCTGGCCGCGGATAGCGTGCCGGCCAGCGGCGCGCGCTGGCTGGCGGCGACCGAGACGTGGCGCACGACGTATGGGTTTCACGCCAACGAGGAGCCGTTTCTGCGCGCACTGCGCCACGGGGCGGCCGCGCGGCTGCGCTCGGCGCTGGACCTAGCAAACTACGCGGCGGCGTGGGATGAAGGGGCGGCCCTGTCGCTGGAAATGGCCGCCACCCAGGCGAGCGCCTGGGCAGCGGACAAGATGTATGGGACGTAAGCGGGGGCGGGGTCCGGGGCGAGTAAACGGGTGGTTGGCGACGGGCTAACCGCGCCCGGCCAGAATGTCGTCGATCTCCAGCAGGTGCAGCCCTTCCCACAGGTAGACGCCCAGGTCGACGCGCAGGTTCTCGTCGACGGCGACGCCCTCCGCCCGCAGCAGCGCGGCCTGGAGGTCGGCGCCGCCGTCCATGTTAGGCGTGCTGATGCGCCCCTGGCTGTTGATGACCCGCTGCCAGGGCACGGGCGGCGCGGATTCGCGCTTCTGGGCCAATGCGCTCAAGGCGTAGCCGACGGCGCGGGCGGCGTGGGGGCGGCCGAGCATCCGGGCGACGCGGCCGTAGCTGGTGACCCGCCCGCGCGGGATGCGCCGCACGACGGCGTAGACCTGGTGGTAGAAGGTAGGGCCGTCCATGACGCGCCTAGTGTAGCCCATCGGCAAGGCCGCGGAAAGGGCCGACCCGGCTGGCGCATGAGATCGCTCTGTGCGGTTGCCGACCACCGCCACAAAGGGCTACACTCCGGCGAGTGACGAACGACAAACTGACCTACTGACCCACTGAATACTGCCTACTACTTACTTCTTACTTCCATGTCCCGCCGCTCCCTCTGGCTCCTCCTAGCCGTCGCCGTCGCCGCGCTGCTCTACCTGTCCACGATGCAGACGATCATCAACGGCAGCGGCCATCCCTACGTCACCGACGTGGGCGAGCACCAGAACGCCCTGCCGCGTTGGGGAACTATCCACCACAGCGGCTACCCGCAATGGACGGCCCTCGGCTCGCTGTTCGTCACGGCGGCGCGGGCCGTCGGCGTGGAACCGGCGGCGGGCGTGTCGCTCTACTCGCTCGTCTGGGGGCTGGTCACGGTCGCCCTGCTCGTCGCCCTGGCGATGGAGCTCGGCGCGGCCGGGCCGTTCGCCGTGCTGGGGGCGCTGGCCGCAGCCGTCAGCACCTCGGTGTGGATGGACGCCTCCATCGGCGAACTGCACACGGCGACGATGGCCGTCTCGCTGGCCGTGCTGCTCTTCGCCCTGCGCTTCGGCCGCTCCGGGGCGCGCGGCGACTTCCTGTGGCTGACCTTCGTCTTCAGCCAGGGCGTTGTCCACCAGCGCTCAGTCGTCCTGCTGGCCCCGGCCGTGCTGCTGCTCATCCTGCCCCGGCTGCGCGACGCCTTTCGCTTGGGCTGGCGGACGTGGCTGCTGGCCGTCGCCATCGCCCTGCTGGCCCCGCTGACCTACCTCTACCTGCCCTTCCGCGTGCGGACGGGGGCCGA
>CAZSOD010000047.1:0-22692 GCA_964608255.1 uncultured Ardenticatenaceae bacterium | reverse complement strand
GGCCGGCCCTCGGCCGCCCGCGCGCCACCGCCGTTCACGCGCGAAAAGGCGCTGAACCCTCGCGCTACGGCGCTCGCGTTCGCTAACCCGGTTCGCGGCTAGGGCTCATAGAAGGGCATGTCGAACAGGCTGAGGCCGTCAACAACCCCGTTGACCGAGGGGAACATGTCATTGAAATCAAGGATAGGGCCTTCCCCGTTCTGACCGGTCTCAGTGATAAACAGCTGCGACGGCTGGCCGGGGTCCACGAGCCAGGGAGCCGTGAAGGGCTTCCGCGGCGTGAACATGAAGAGCACGCTTGCGTCCAGATCGCCGTCCGTAACCGAGGGGCTGTTAAAGTGGAAGCCCAGAACGTCGAGACTGTAGCCCGCCTGGTAGGGGCGAATGCCCTCTTTCACGCCATTGTAGACGCGATACCACAGACCCGCCGTGTCGGGGCCGGTGTTGAAGGCGCAGAAGAGCAGCACATCCGAGCCCTTACCCACCAGCGACTGGCCGGGCGTCGCCGACGGCACGCGGTAGTTGCCCTGTGTCGTCAGGAAGATAACGCCGCCGCTGCAATCCACGGGAATGTCGATGTCACTGGCCCAGTAATCGAAGTACTCCGGCGGCCAGACGCCCAGGCCGTCGATCTTCTCCGAGGGCGTAGACAGGCCGACATCGGAGCCGTCGAAGAAGACGTCGAACTGCCATTCGGGGTCGGGCCCATCCATCGTCTCCGAGAACTTGACGATGTCCTGCCCCCGCACCGGGGTCGCGATGCCGGGCACGGCGATCTGGTTCTGCGTGAAGGTCAGGTACAACTCGGGGATGATGTCAAAATCGCCCGGGGTCGGCGTACTGATGTAGTTTTCCCACAGCAACTCGTTGAAGCTGAAGGCGGCGATGTCGTGCTTAGGCGTCAGTCCGACCTCGCTGCCGTCGAAGATCTTGAACCAGCCGTCGCTGTCCACAAGCGCCATCAGGATGTCTTCGCTGCCGTACTCAACGCCGTCTTCAGTGACGCCGGGGTCCTTCAGGGTGACAAAGATGCCCAGCCAGTCCTCATCGCAGCCGGTCAGGCCGAGCAACAGCAGGGTCGCCATGACCAGTAACACCAGCGCTCTGGCCTTGCCCTTACGAAATACCGTCACAATTACACCTCCTGCCAGTTGGGAGAGGGGCGACGGGCGCGTGCGCCCCGGCCGGTGGGTGGATGCCCGGTAATAGCGAGTCTTAGAACCCGCCCATACCGTCCGGCGTCATGGGCATTGCCGTGGCGGCGAGCCGCTGCCTCTCGGTTCCAGTGCCGGCCAAAGCGTGACCGGCGGCGCAGCTCCTGACTTGCTCTAACCCGATGGACCTTGTGGCGTCCCGGCCGCGGAACGCACGACGAAGAAGCGCCTGGCCGGGGCTGGCAAACTGCCGGCCGCAGTATGTTCGCCTGTAGTCTGAATTCGTCAGGCCCGTCATGACGTTTGTCCCAAGCAAATTGGGCCACGACTCGACGCCAATAGTATAGACTACTCAGCGGCCGGTCGCAATAGCGTAACTTCCGCGACAAGACGTGTCGCGGGGCTCCACGCGGCTGAGAATGACCGGTGCAGGATGTTGGGAAGCCCGGCGGCGGGCTTCCCAACGCGGTCTAGGGGCTCCCTCAAGGAGCTACGGGAAAGTCGAAGACGCTCAGGCCGTCCACCACGCCATTGACCGCAGGCAGCATAGCGTCGTTGTTGAAGTCGAACTCCGGGCCAAAGACGCCCGAGCCCGTTTCGGCGACAAACACCTGCGACGGCTGCCCCGGTGAGCTCAGGCCCGGAGCGGTGAAGTTGGTGCGCGGCGTGAACAGGAACGACACCTGCGCATCGAGGTCTTTGGCCTGTTCGGTCACAGTCGGGCCCAGCTCAAAGCCGAGGACATCGAGGCTGAAGCCGGCCTGGTAGGGACGGATGCCCTCTTCCACGCCGTTGTAGACGCGATACCACACGCCGGACGTATCCGGTCCGGTGTTGAAGGCGCAGAACAGCAGCACATCGGAACCCTTGCCGACGATCGACTGGCCCGGCGTGGCCGCGGGCACGCGATAATTGCCCTGGGTCGTGATGAACAAGACGCCGGCGGCGCAGTCATAGGGAACGTCAATATCCTCACTGATCCAGTAGTCGAAGTACTCCGGCGGCCAGACGCCGAGGCCGTCGATCTTCTCCGAGATAGTCGTCAGGCCTACGTCCGACCCATCGAAGAACATCTCGAACGTCCCTTCCTCGAGGGCGTCCGCCGGCCCGATCTCCTTGAACTTGACGACATCCTGGCCCTGAACGATGCCCACGTCCGGAACGGCGATCCGGTTCTGGGCAAAGCTCAGGTATAACTCGGGGACGAAATCGAAGCCGCCCGAGGACATATCGGCCAGCAGGAACTCGTTGAACGAGAACGCGGCGATGTCGTGCCTGGGCGTCAGCCCGAAGTTGCTGCCGTCAAAGATCTTCTCCCAGGTGGGGTCCGCCTCGTTGACCGCCATCAAGATGTCTTCCTTGCCATATTGCACGCCATCGGCCGTCGTTCCCGGTTCCTTCAATGTGACGAAGATGCTGTAGAAGTCGGGCACGCAGGCAGCCGAGGCGATGAGCAAGATGAGCATCGCGCCGGCCAGGGGAATGAACCTAAAGTTGCTTCTGCCGAAAACTGACACCTGAACACCTCCCGCGCATACGTGAGACCGGCGTATGGCGGCGCCCCGCGGCCGCGGCGCGGCGGGCGGGCGCGACAAAACGCGACGGCCTGAAGGCCGTTGTTCACGGTCTCTTGGATGACTGCCGGCCGAAGCGTGACCGGCGCCGCTACTCCTGGCTCTCTTCCCGACGGAACCAATCCGGCCGCGCCCAAGAGCGGCCGCACCACCGCCACGGCAAACTGCCATTGAATGGCGAACAGGTCGCGGTGAGAAACGACGCCGCAGCCTATTCTTCAAAACGGGTTGGCGGGTTGTGCCTTTTTGCCGGGCGTTGCCGCCTATTGATTGGCACAAGACAGTATAAAAGCCGCCAGCGCGCTCCGCAAGGGGCCTGGAAAAGAACGGGACGGATTGCGGGCGTAGAAAGTCACAGCCTCGCGGCCTGCCCCGGTGAAAGTACTTACCGCTAGGGGCGGCTGCCGGCGGGGCAACGGCCGTGCCCTCCCCGCGGCTGGCCGATTCGACTACAATGGGCAAATGCTGTCCGCAACTGATTCCGCGCTGGCCCCCGCCGAGGCCTGGTTCGCCAAGCGCGGCTGGTCGCCCTTCCCCTTCCAGCGCGAAGCGTGGCGCGCCTACCTCGACGGCCGTGGCGGTCTCATCCACGCCGCCACCGGCACCGGCAAGACCCAGGCCGCGTGGTGGGGGCCGGTGCTGGAGTGGCTGGCAGAGGAGCGAGGTTCCAGATTCCAGGTTCCAGGGGCGGAAGGCTCTTCCCTGGCCTCTGGCCCCTGGCCCCTGGCCCCTTCTTCCGCGGTGGGCCGGGGCCGGAGGGCAGCCGTCCCCCTGCGTGTCCTCTGGCTCACCCCGATGCGCGCCCTGGCGGCCGATACCGAGCGGTCGCTACGCGAAGTCCTGGATGACCTCGGCCTGCCGTGGACGGTCGAGCGCCGCACCGGCGACACCGGCAGCGCCGCCCGGGCGCGCCAGCTGGCGCGCCCGCCGACGGCTCTCATCACCACGCCGGAGAGCCTCTCGCTACTGCTGACCCAGCCCAACGCGGCCGCTCTCTTCGCCACCCTGCGCTGCGTCGTTGTCGATGAGTGGCACGAACTCATCGGCAACAAGCGCGGCGTGCAGACGGAACTCTGCCTGGCCCGCCTGCGTCGCTTCCGGCCCGGCTTGCGTACCTGGGGCCTCTCGGCCACGCTCGGCAACCTCGATGAGGCGCTGGCCGTGCTGTTGGGAACAGAGGCGGGGTCCACAGATTACACAGATATCACAGATTCAAGAGTAGAAGAAGGGCTCTCCGTAGATTGGGCAGGTTCGGCAGATTCAAGAGAGAGGAAATCTGTGGAATCTGCGGAATCTGTGGTTCCCTCTTCTCTGCAATCTGCCCCATCTGCTCAATCTGCGGATGACTCCTCCGGCGTCCTGATACAGGGCCACATGCCCAAGGCCATCGTCATCGACACGCTGCTGCCGGAGCGCGTCGAGCGCTTCCCCTGGGCGGGCCATATGGGCCTCAAGATGCTGCCGCAGGTGGCCGCGGCCGTCGACGAGGGCCGCAGCGCCCTTGTCTTTACCAACACCCGCAACCAGGCCGAGACGTGGTATCAGGCGCTGATCGCCGAGCGGCCGGACTGGGCCGGGCTGGTTGCCCTGCACCACGGCTCGCTCTCGGCCGACGCCCGCGCCTGGGTGGAGGACGGCCTGCGCGCCGGCTCCCTTCGCTGCGTCGTCGCCACCTCTTCGCTCGACCTCGGCGTGGACTTCTCGCCCGTCGACCGCGTGCTGCAAGTGGGCAGTCCCAAGGGCGTAGCCCGGCTGCTGCAACGCGCCGGCCGCAGCGGCCACCAGCCCGGCGCCACCAGCCGCGTGACGTGCGTCCCCACCCACGCCTTTGAGCTGGTCGAGGCCGCCGCCGCGCGCGACGCGATGATCGCCGGCCATTTGGAAGGGCGCGAACCCATCGAGCGGCCGCTGGACGTGCTGGTGCAGCACCTCGTCACCATCGCCCTGGGCGGCGGCTTCGACGCCGCGGAGTTGCTGGCCGAGGTGCGCTCGGCCTGGGCCTACCGCGACCTGAGCGACGCCGAGTGGCAGTGGGCGCTCGACTTCGTCGTCCACGGCGGCGAGGCGCTCGTCGCCTACCCGGAGTATCGCAAGGTGGCGCGGGTGGACGGCCGCTACCGCGTGGTCGAAAAGGACATCGCCGCCCGCCACCGCATGTCGGTCGGCACCATCGTCGGCGAGTCGTCGATCAACGTCAAATACCAGAACGGCCAGAGCCTCGGCAACGTCCAGGAGTCGTTCATCAGCCGCCTGAAGCCGGGCGACACCTTCGTCTTCGCCGGCAAGCGGCTGGAGTTCCTGCGCGTGCGCGACATGACGGCCTGGGTCAAGCCGGCCAACCGCCTGAAGGGGGCCGTCATCGCCTGGTCGGGGACGAGCCTGCCCATCTCACCGGAACTCAGCGCCGCCGTGCGGCGCAAGCTGGCCGAGGCGCGCGAGGGCGTCTACGCCGGGGCGGAAATGGAGGCGGTGCGGCCGGTGCTGGAGTTGCAGAAGAAGTGGTCGGCTGTGCCGGCTGAAGATGAACTGCTGGTGGAGCGGCTGGCGACGCGCGAGGGGCGCACGCACTACAGCCACCTGTTCGTCTACCCCTTCGCGGGGAAGCTGGTGAACCAGGGGCTGGCCGCGCTGGCCGCCTATCGCCTGTCGCGAGCGCGGCCGATCACCTTCACGCTAACCGCCAACGACTACGGCTTCGAACTGCTGGCTCCCGAGCGCGACGCCTTCGCCGCGCTCGACGAGGCCGGGCTGCGCGCCCTCTTCGCCACCGAGAACCTGCTGGATGATATCGTCGGCGGGCTGAACGAGAGCGAGATGGCCCTGCGCCAGTTCCGCGAGATCGCCCGCGTGGCCGGACTCATCTTCCAGGGCTTCCCCGGCCAGCCGCGCAAGGCGCGCCACTTGCAAGCCTCCTCCAGCTTGCTCTACGAAGTCTTTCGCAAGTACGACGCCGGCAACTTGCTGCTGGCCCAGGCCCACCGCGAAGTGCTGAGCCGGCAACTGGAGCAGAGCCGCCTCCAGCGCACGCTGGAGCGCATGGCCGGCCTGCGCGCCGTCATCGCCGCTCTGCCGCGGCCGTCGCCCCTCTGCTTCCCCCTGTTGGTCGAGCGCCTCCAGGCCAGCACGCTCACCAGCGAGTCGCTGGCCGAGCAGGTGCGGAAGATGACGGTGTGGGCGGAGGAGGGCGATTCAGTTCCATAGCCTCCGTGCATTTCACCCAATAATAGTAGAAGCCGCCGTCTACTCCAGGTGCTTGTGCTCCACCATCATGCAGCGGTCCATCACCACCAGCAGCCCGGCGGCGCGGGCGCGGGCGGCCGCGGCCTCGTCGACCACCCCCAGCGGCAGCCACACCGCCTTCGCCCCGGCGGCAATGGCCTGGTCGACCGTCGCCCCGACTCGCCGCTGCGGCACATAGAGCAGCACCACATCGATAGGCTCCTTTATGTCAAGCAAGGCGGCGGCGGCCGGGCGGCCAAGCCCAGTTTCCAGCCGTGGGTTAACCGGGAACACGGTGTAGCCTTGCCCTTTCAGGTAGGCCGGAACGTAGTAGTTGGCCTTCGTCCGGTCGCGGTCGGAGTAGCCGACGGCCGCGACCGTCCGGCAGGTGGTCAGGATGTGGCGGATGGTTTCCGCCTGCGGGTCGCTCATGGCCACCGATGATAGCAGAGGTGGTGTGGGAGGGCAGGGGCAGAGGGGCAGGGGAGCGGGGGAGAAGACCCTGTCTCTAACCTTCTGCCCAAGGGGCCGAATCACGTCCGCTCCCCTGCGCCCCCGCCCCCTGCTCTCCCGCTACTCCTCTCTCACCGGGTAATACAGGATCATCTCCTGCCCCCCGTCGCGCTCGACGACCTCCTCCAGGCAGAGCATCTCGCCCCGCTCGTTCAGGTGGCGGCTGACCACCCACTCGTGCAGGAGCCCCCAACCGGCGGGAATGATGGCGAAGGGATCGTCGAACGGGCGATGGATCGTCAGCGCGGCGTAGCGGCCGCCGGGAAAGTCGTGGATCTTGATCGGCCCGGACGGCCACACGCCCTCGGGCACGGTGAACCACAACTCGTAGCCGCGCAGCCCGGCCTCGACCTGCTGCGGCGAAAGCTCAACGTCGAAGCCAAAGTTGCGGACCGGCGGCTGGAGGCCCGCCTCGGCCGCCCACTGCGACAGCACCTTAAGCGCGTCATCCTCAGGCGTGCGGCTGACGGCGCGAAAACGTGCCACCCGCAGCGGCGGCAGCGTGGCAAAGCTCACTCCACTGTACCTTTCCTTGATCATGGCGTAGCTCCTTACCCTGGCGGATAGTGACAGTGTAGATCGCTTCGCGGGCCGCGTCTACTGCCAAAGAGCGCGGACGGCGCGCCGGTCCGGCGGCGAACCAGGGCAAACGGTTCTCATTGACAGCGGGGCGCAACGGGCGTATTTTCATGGTGGCGCATCGCGCGTGGCGGCTGTGCGCCTTGCCCGGCTGCCCGTCGCGCCAGATGGAGTCGTCATGATGGACATGAGCCAGAAACCAGCGGCCGTACCGGCCACGGCCGCGCCCGGCCCCCAGGGATCGTTCTTCCTCGGCGTCGCCCGCGATTTGATCGCCGGCGCGCCGCGCTACATCAACCGCCTGGCCGATGAATACGGCCCGTTTGTCCGCTTCAGCGCCTTCTTCAATCACTTCCACCTCGTCAGCGACCCGGAACTGATTCGCGAGGTGCTGGTGACCCAGGCGGCCAACTTCCCCAAGGACAAGCGCGATGTAGAGATCCTCGACCGCACCATTGGCCACGGCCTGGTCTCGGCCAACGGCGACGAGCACAAGCGCCAGCGCCGCCTGACCCAGCCCGCCTTCCACACGCGGCGCATCGACGCCTACGCCGGCACGATGGTCGACTACACCGAGGCCATGCTCGACGAATGGGACGAGAACTGGCCGGACGGCGAGGCGCGCGACATTTCCGAGATCATGCGCCAGCTGACGATGGTTATCGTCGCGCGCTCGCTCTTCGGGGCCGACCGGCTGGCGATGAAGGCCACGGCCGAGCGCATCGGCGCGGCCATCCACACCGTCCAGGAGGTGGCCGACAAGGAGTTCCAATCGGCCGTCGTGCTGCCCGCGTGGTGGCCCGGCGCGCGCAACCGGCGGCGCAAGGCGGCCACGGCCGTCCTCTATGAGACCATCGACCGGCTCATCGCTGACCGGCGCGCGGCGGCCGGCGGCGGCGAGGTGGCCGACCGCGGCGATCTGCTCTCCATGCTCCTGCTCTCGCGCGACGAGTCCGGCGACCGGATGAGCGACGCCGAGGTGCGCGACCAGCTCGTGACCCTGTTCGTCGCCGGGCACGAGACGACAAGCAACGCCCTGACCTGGGCGTGGCGCCTGCTGTCGCAGCACCCCGCGGCCGAGGCGCGACTGCACGCCGAAATCGACGCGCTGGGGGGCCGGCCGCCGGCGCTGGCCGACCTGCCCGCCCTGCCCTACACGCTGCAAGTCATCAAGGAGGCCATGCGCCTCTACCCGCCGGCGTGGGTGCTCAACGTGCGGCGCGCCGCGGCCGACACGACCGTCGGGCCGTGGGCCATTCACCAGGGCGACTTGCTGTGGCTGTCGCCCTTCGTCATGCACCGGCGGCCGCAGTTCTACCCCGACCCGGAGCGCTTCGACCCCGACCGCTGGACGCCGGAGCGGGAGCGGGCGCTGCCCAAATTCGCCTACATGCCCTTCGGCGGCGGGCCGCGGGTGTGCATCGGCAACGGCTTCGCCCTGATGGAGGCCCACCTCATCGTCGCCGCCGTCGCCCGCCGCTACCGGCTGCGCCTCGCTCCCGGCCAGAAGGTCGATCTGAACGCGCAGATCACGTTGTCGAACCACGGCGGCGTGTGGATGACGGCCGAAAGAAGGTCCGCCGCTCAAGCGTAGCGGACTGAGGCGCGGGGCGCTCCGGTCGCCGCTCTGCGCCCGTCGCGTTGGCCCTAGCGTTCCAGGACGAGAACCAGGCTCACCGCGGCTACGACGGCCAGGCACTGGAGCGCCAGCACGGCCGCCGCCGGGCGCGGCGCGCGCGGCAGCCAGGCCGCAGCGAAGTAGAGAATGACCGGCAGTTGCGCCGCTAGCAACAGCTGGAAGATACGCGCCGTCGCGCTCTCGTCCTGCCCTGTGGCCGGGACGATCCCCACGCGGCCCACGAAAATCCCCACCAGCGACAGGGCAAAGGCCGACATCAGCAGCGGCAGAAACGCGCTCGGCCGCCTGACTACAGTCGTAAAGCTCATGGCTACTCCAGATAGAACGGCACATCAATCACCGCCCGGCTCTTGCCGTGGCGGTGCCGGCGATAGAGCAGCGCCCACTTCAGCGGCAGCGCGCTCTGGTTGTGCAACAGAAAGTGCCACCAGCGGGCCGGAACGAACTCGGGCACAAGCACCGTGACCGGGTATCCGTCCGGGCTTTCGGCGTCCAGTTGATCGACGCAGTCAAGGAACGGGCCTATGAGCGAGCGGTAGGGCGACGGCACCGCCACCAGCCGGGCCAGCCGGTCGAGGCCATGATCGGACCAGCGCTGGCGCATGGCCTCGGCCGTGCCCGGCTCCAGTTCCACGTACACTGCCGTCACGTCGTCGGCGATGGAGCACGCGTAGTTGAGCGCCTCGATAACGCCGCGATGGACGCCGGCCACGGGCAGGACAATGCGCGAGTGACGGCTGCAGCCAACCGCGGACGGCTCATCCATCAGCCGGAGTTGCCGGCCGACCTCGGCATAGTGGCGGCGGATGGCCCGGAACAACAGCAGCAGCGCGGGAATGAGCAGGATGACGATCCATGCGCCGTGGATGAATTTACTGGCGGCAATCACCAGCAGCGCCACGCCCGTCGCCAGCGCGCCGATGCCGTTCAGCACCGCCCGCGCCGCCCAGCCCCGCCCGCCCTCGCGCCGCCAGTGGACCACCATGCCCGCCTGCGACAGCGTGAAGGCCAGGAACGCTCCGACGGCGAAGAGGGGAATAAGGGCATGGCTATCGCCGCCAAAGACGACGATGAGCAGCGCCGCCAGCCCCGACAGCAGCAAAATGCCGTTGGAAAACACCAGCCGGTCGCCCAGGGCGCGCAACTGGCGCGGCAAAAAGCCCTCGCGCGCCATCAGCGAGACGACGCGAGGAAAGCCGGTGAAGCTGGTGTTGGCGGCCACGACCAGCACTAGCAGCGTGGCGAACTGTACTAGGAGGTAGAGCGCGCCTGATCCAAACAGCCGCCGCGCCAGCGCCGACAGGATCGTCTCCTGCGGCCCGGCCACGACGGCCAGATACTCCGTCAGCCCGATTGTGCCAACAAAGAGGACGCCCATGAGCAGCCCCATCGCGGCCATCGTACGGCGCGCGTTGGCGGCCTCGGGCGGCTTGAACAGCGGCACGGCATTGCTGATAGCCTCCACGCCGGTCAGCGCCGTTGCCCCCGAGGCAAAGGTGCGCAGCAGTAGAAAAGTTGTCACCGGGACAAGGGCCTCGGCGCGCGCGGGCGGGGGCATCTGCGCCGGAAACACGCCCGGCCCCTGCGCCAGCGCCACGTAGATGCCCCAGGCGATGAGACCCAGGTAGGAGCCCACGAATAGATAGACAGGCACGGTCATGACCGTGCCCGCTTCGCGCACGCCGCGCAGGTTGATCAGCGTGATGACGATCAACAGGGCCAGCGACAGAAGGGTGCGGTGGGTCCAGAGCGCCGGAAAGGCGGACGCCAGCGCCGCGACCCCGGCGGTGACGCTGACGGCCACGTTGAGCACATAGTCGATGAGCAGCGCGCCGGCGGCCACCAGGCCCGGTGTGTCGCCCAAATTCTCGCGCGCGACGGTGAACGAACCGCCGCCAGAGGGGTAAGCCGTGATCGTCTGGCGGTAGGAGAGCGTCAGCAGCGCCAGCAGCCCGGCGATCACCAGCGCCACTTCAAGCGCGCGCAGCAGCCCGGCCGCCCCGGCAACGACGAGACCGAGGAAGATCTCCTGATTCGCGTAAGCGACCGAGGCCAGCGCGTCGGGGGAGAGAGAGGCCAGGGCGCGCACGTTGTCGAGCCGCGTCTCGCCCTCCTGCGCCGAAGGAAGCGGGGAGCCAAGCAGCAGGTGGCGAAAGTGGGTCAACATACGCGCAACCGCCTGACGGCTACAGGCAGATGGTAGTCCCGCGACTGCGCGCTGTCAATCGGTTGCGGAGCGAGAATTTAGCGCCGGATGAGCGGGACGTAGTAGCGGCCGCCGGGGGCATCGGTGACGGTCCAGACGCCGGAGATAGAGGTGCCGCCCAGCGTGGTGTGGGGCCGCGCCGGCTGGAAAGCCAGCATACTGATAAAGGCCGTGGGCGAGAGGCCGGTCGAGTAGGGGATCCACGTCACGCCGCCGTCCTCAGTCCGGAAAACCCCGTCGTTGTTATAAGCAAAGGCGACGTTCGGCTCGGCCGGGTCAAAGACCGGCGCGCTGACCGTGCCAAAGAGGGTGGTCTTAAAGGTGATGCCTTGCTGCGCGTTGGACCACGTGTCGCCGCCGTCCACGCTGCGGAACAGGCCCGCGCCGCGCAGGGTCACGAAGGCCGCGCCGCCAGCGTCCACGCTGACACCCTTGACGTTGCGCGTTCCCCCCGGCAGGTCGCCATTGCCATCCTCCCAGGTCAGGCCGCCATCGCGGCTGCGGAACAGGCCCAACGGGCTGCTGGCGACGTAAAGGGTATCCGGCGCGACCGGATCGACGGCCAGATCATCAAAGACAGCCGCGCCCGGTTCGGGCAACCCTTCGCGGCGGGCCGCCCAGTTGCCCGACGCTCCTAGCCGGTGGACGCCGTCGGTCGCCAGCGCATAGACGGTGGGCGGGTCGCCCGGAGCATAAGCCAGAGACGCCACGTCCGCGTCGCCGCCCAGGCTGCCGCCCGATGCGTCGGCCCAGTTCGCGCCGCCATCGTCGCTGCGCCACACGCCGCGCTGATGCACGGCCGCGTAGAGGGCCGGCGGATCGCCAGGCACGACCAGAAGGTCCTCAATGCCGGTGTTCGGAGCCATATCATCGGGCAGGCCCGCGCCCGCCCGCCACGACCGGCCGCCGTCGGTGGTGCTATAGAACAGCGCCGCGCCCTCGGTCGTCAGCAGCGCGCCGGCGTAGATTGTGCCGGGGTCTGTGGGGTGGGCGGCCAGGGCCGCGATTGCCGGTTCCGGCCCGGTTGTCCCGTGCAAGCGGCCAAGGCGTGACCATTCATAGAGCGCTCCAAATGCGGGCGCCGCGCCGCCCAGCAAGGCAAGCGCCAGCACCGCAACCTGATAGACACGCTTCGCCGCCATGTGAACTTCCCTCCACTCATCGATTCTAGGGAAGGGGACGGAAAAATCACTGGGCAGGTTGTCCTATTTGCGTGCGGATCATTTGTCGCACAAGGACGGCGCCGCTGCCGTGCGTGCCTGAGGAATTGGTCATAGCGATAGGCCCGGCGCGCTTGCCGCCCGGCGCGGCCCTCCCTATACTTGCGGCTCAGCGCATCCTCAAACATCGCCCCAGGAGGGCCATCATGTTCCGCAGCGTCGCCAATAACGTCTGGGCCTTTGATCTGGAGTGGGCCCCGGACCCGGCAAGCGGCCGCCGCGTCTACGACCTGCCCGCCGCTATGCCCGACGACGAGGTCATTCGCGTCATGTGGGAGCGGGGCGGGGCCACCGATGACGAGCCGCAGCCCTATCTGAAATACGCCCTGTGCCGCGTCGTATCGGCCGCCGTTGTTATTCGCCGGCAGCGAGAGGATGGGCGGGTCAATCTGGCGCTGGCCGCCCTGCCCCACGTCGATGAGCCGGCCCTCCCGGAAAAAGAGCTGCTCAGCCGCTTCTTCACCGGGCTGGGCCAGGAGGAGTCGCGGCCGCAACTGGTGGGCTTTAACTCACGGACGGCCGACGTGCCCATGCTTATCCAGCGCGCCATTGCCAACGGGGTGATGGCGACGGAGTTTTGCCGCCGCCCTGTAAAACCGTGGGACGGCCTCGACTACTTCTCCAAGTCCAGCGACGGCCATATCGACCTGAAAGAGATCGTCTGCGGCTGGGGCAAGGGCACCCCCTCGCTACACGAATTGGCTGCCGCCAGCGGCATACCCGGCAAGATCGACACGCGGGGCGACGACGTGGTTACCCTCTGGCTAGCCGGCGACATCCGCCGGATCGTCGAGTATAACCGCTATGACGCGCTGACGACCTACCTGGTGTGGCTGCGGACAGCGCTCTTCGCCGGGCTCCTGTCGCCCGACCTCCACGCCGCCGAGGAGCAGCGCGTCCGCGACTTGCTGGCGCGTCAGATCGCCGCGGGCGACTCGTCCCTGGCGCGCTATCTGGCGAAGTGGGACGCGCTGCGTGCGCTCTGATGCCGGCGGCGCGCCCTACCCGATCACCGCGACCTCGTAGCGAGCAGTCCTGCTGGGGGCTGCTACCAGGCGCAGCTTCGCCAGCCGCGCCTGGGCGATGAGCAGCCGGTCAAACGGATCGCCGGGAATGTCGCGCAACTCGACCACCGCCAGAGCGTGAGCCGGCGAGACAGGCGGCGGCGCAAAGCCGTCGTGGCGGGGCCTAGCGGCTCAGCGGCGCTTTAATCGTGAAGCGCAGTTCGTCACCCACCACGGCGACATCGGCCACGCCGCCTTCGCCGTTGCTGCGGGCGTTGTCGAGGAACGCCTGCGCCAGTTCGTCGTTGGCCGCCTGCACGCGCGGGTCATCGAGCGTCACGCCCGGCACGTCCACGGCCGTCACTTCGATCTTGAGCGACTCGTCCACCACCCCGATCGTCGCGTCGTAGCTGCCGGAAGCGCCGTCGGCCGTCGTGCCAAAGACGCGGATGACGTTCGGCTCCATCAGGTCGACGCTGCTGATCTCGCTGAAGAGAAAATCGTCGCCGTTTCGCCCGGCGTCGTTCACGCGCCGGATGATGCTATTGACCTGGTCTTCATTGAGGTTGACGGTCACGGTCAGTTCGCCGCCTTCGGTGCTGACGGACATAATGCCGCACGCGGTCGCGGCCAGGGACAGAGCGAGAAGCATGGGGATGAGCAGGAAACGTTTTGCGTTCATGGATTGTCCTCCGGATGGGTGAGCACGGCCGCAGCGGCCGCGCGAAGTTGCCATTTATCTCTACGCGGCGGGCGGGCCGCCGGTTGCGGAAGTGACGGCGCGCGACCAAAGCCCGTCTTCCTCAGACCGGGGAGCGGCTTTTTGCGAAATCCTCTCGACCTGCCGTATAATTGTTGCAATGGCGCAACACAGGAAAGTAGGAAGCACGCTTTTCTCTGTCCTGCTCACCGAGGTGCCATCATGACATCCCCTTGTCGATAAGGGAGTGGTTCGGCGGCCCTTCCACCGGAGAGAGAAGAGAACATGAGTCTGGCAATTATCGAGCAGCGCGAGGTCGATTTTTACGGTGATGAACTGACGGCCGTGCGTTCAGACGACGGACAGATTTATGTGGCCGTCTCACAGATGTGTCAAGCGCTCGGCATCGACACCCAAGGTCAGACCCGTCGAATCCAACGGCTCGAGATTCTCGCCGACGGGCTCAAAGGGGTAGCCAAATTGGCTACCCCTGGCGGCGTGCAGCGCGGCTATGTGCTCCGTGTCGATCTCGTGCCGCTATGGCTCTCCGGTATCCGCATCTCGGCCTTGAATGAAGACGTGCGCCCCAAGCTGGAGCGCTTCCAGCGCGAGGCGGCCAAGGTCCTCTGGGAGGCGTTCCAGCAGGGCCGCCTGACGGCCGACCTCGACTTTGACGCGCTGCTGGCCCAGGACACGCCCGAGGCCCAGGCCTACAAGATGGCCCAGGCCGTGCTGCAACTGGCGCGCACCCAGCTCCTCATGCGCGCCCAGATCGCCGACCACGAGCAGCGACTGGAGACCATCGAGTCGCAACTGGGCAACACCGGCCGCAACGTCACGCCCGACCAGGCCAGCCAGATCAGCCAGGCGGTCAAGGCCGTGGCCCTGGCGCTGGGCAAAAAGAGCGGGCGGAACGAGTTCGGCGCGGTCTACGGCGAGCTCTACCGCAAGTTCGGCATCACCGGCTACAAGATGCTCCCCGCGCGCCGCTTCGACGAGGCGATGAAGTTCCTGACGGACTGGCACGAGGATATCACCGGGACACTGCCGTTCTAGTAGTGACGAGTGACGAACGACGAGTGACGAGTGCAGATACGAGATACGAAATACGAGATACGAATGAAGAGCGCATTCTTCACTCGTACCTCGTATTTCGTATCTCGTATTTCCTGCTAGGCTATAATCGGTACAGACCATGACCAAAGTGATTGCGGTAGCCATGCAAAAGGGCGGGGTCGGCAAGACGACGACCACCGTCAACCTGGCCGCGGCGCTGGCCGAGCTGGGCCGGCGGGTGCTGGCCGTTGACCTCGACCCGCAGGGCAACCTGACCCAGCACGCCGGCTTCGACCCCGACACTGTCAGCCCCACTATCTATGACGCCCTCAAGGCCGAGGTCGACGGCGGGACCGGCAACCTGCGCGCCAGCATCTATCGCACCGCCGAAGGCTTCGACCTGCTGCCCAGCCAGCCCGAACTGAGCCTGGTCGAGGTCGCGCTCATCAACACCCTGAGCCGCGAGCGCATCCTGGCGGGCTTGCTCGGCGACGTCGCCGCCGGCTATGATTACGTTCTCATCGACTGCAACCCGTCGCTGGGGCTGCTGGTCATCAACGCCCTGACCGCGGCCGACAGCGTTCTCATCCCCATCCAGACCGAATACCTGGCCGCCCGCGGCGCGCTGATGATCCTCTCGACCATCGAAACCATCCGGCGCAAGCGGCTGAACCCGGCGCTGGCCATCGAGGGCATCCTGCTGACGATGGCCGACACGCGCGCCTCGCTGACCCGCGACATCCAGCAGGCGGTGGAGCAGCAGTACGGCCACGGCATTCGCATCTTCAGCACCGTCGTCCGCCGCTCCGTCCGCTTCGCCGAAAGCGCCGCCGCCGGCCAGAGCCTGATCGCCTACGACCCTCGCGGCGCCGGGGCCAATGCCTATCGGGCGATCGCGAAAGAGATAGACAAGGGATGAGATACGAAATACGAGAGACGAGATACGAGTGAAGAGCGCTTTCGTCACTCAGCTCTCGTCTTTCGCATCTCGTATTTGGTGACAACATGGCTCGAAAGAAGACCTCGATCAATCTGTCCCAGCCCATCCAACCCCGCGGCGGGGACCTGGAGCGGCTGTTCGCCACCGAAGGGGACGTGGAGCAGGCGGCCGGGCTGCAACTGCTGGCCGTGCGCCTCGACGCCATCGACCCCGACCCCGACCAGCCCCGCACCAGCTACAACGAGGAAGCGCTCCGCGAGCTGGCCGACAGCATCCGCCAGGACGGCGTCATCCAGCCCATCGAGGTCACGCAGTCGACGCCCGGCCGCTACCTCATTGTCCACGGCGAGCGGCGCTGGCGGGCGGCGCAACTGGCCGGGCTGGAGACCATCCCCGCCGTTGTCCACCGCCGCGACTTCGACGAGGTGACGCGCTTCGTGCGCCAGGTCGTGGAGAACATCCAGCGCGAGGACCTGAACGACGTCGACCGGGCCGCTTCGCTCCTGCGGTTGCGCAAGCTGATGCAGGAAGAGGTGGACGCGGCCCGGCGCGAGCGCGGCAAGGCGGGCGAGGCGACGAAGGACGAGCCGTGGGCGGCAAAGGTGACGTGGGCCAAGGTCGGCGGCCGCCTCGGCTATTCCCGCCAGCGCATCCACCAGCTCATCCAGCTCCTCGACCTGCCCGATGAGATCAAGGACGCGGTGCGCGACGGCGTGCTGAGCGAGCGCGACACGCGCGTCTATCAGGGCCTGACGGCCGTCCAGCAGCGCGCCCTCCACCGCGCCCGCCTGGCCCGCGACCTGGAGCCGGGCGAGGTGCGCCAGGTCGGCCGTTTGCTGCGCGAAGCGCCGGAGATGAGCGTCGCGGCGGCGATCCGGTTGCTGAGGACGACGGACGACGAACGACAGACCACGGGCGGAGCGACGGCCGACGGACGACAGACGACAGACGCCGGCTCCCCTGCCCTCTCGCTCCCCCGCCCCCCTGCCGAAGAGGAAGCGCCTTCCGGCCGCGGCGATCCCATCCTCCCCGCCCGCACCGGCGCGCCCTCGGCCATCGACCGGCTGGATTACATTCGCGGCCACCTGGCGCGCATCGACCGCCATGCCCTGACCGCCGCCGAGCGCCGGGAGATGCTGCGGCTGCTAAAGCTCATCCAGGAGGACGTGGCCTCGCTTCTGACAGCCTTGCGGCAAGGCGGCTCGGACCGGGCGGAATTCTAGCAACACCTTGCCGCTGCGGGCGCGCGGCCGGCTAAGGGCGATTGCCATCAACCCGGCCGTATGCTACGATGTCGCTATGACTGCCACGACGACACCGCCTGTTGCCAGGCGCCGCTACCCCGGCGGCGAGCCCGTTCGTCCTGCACCTGGAAGGGGCGAATACGCCGAATACGGCCGCTTCACCAAAGACGCTCAGGCCCTTTCGCGGCTTCGGCCGGGACTATCGGCCGACGTTGCCGCTGTCTTCGCCGCGGCGCATTAGCCGCGGCCCAACTTGCTCCGCCAGGGGGAACGCCCCGCGGCGCTAGAGGAGTAGCCCATGCCCCTCTCGCTCAACGCGGTCATCACGCTTATCATCCTGACCGCCGCCATCGTTCTATTCCTGACTAACCGCGTGCGCGCCGACGTGGTCGCCCTGCTCGTCCTCGTGAGCCTGGGGACGACCGGCGTACTGACCCCGCAGGAAGCCTTCTCCGGCTTCAGCCGCTCGGCCGTCGTCACCATCGTCGCCATCTACGTCCTGGCCGCCGGGCTGAACCTGACCGGAGCCGGCGAAAAGGTGGGCAAATGGCTCGGCCGCGCCGCCGGCGGGTCGGAGGGGCGGCTGGTCGTGCTGGTCATGGTCGCCGGGGCTTTCCTGTCGCTGTTCATGAACAACATCGCCGCCGCGGCCGTGCTGCTGCCGGCGGTATCGGGCGCGGCGCGCCGGCAGAACGTGAACCCGTCGCGGCTGCTCATGCCGCTGGCCTTCGCCACCATCCTGGGCGGCATGGCCACGCTGTTCACGACGACCAATATCGTCAGCAGCGGCCTGCTGCGCGAGCAGGACTTGCCCGGCTTTTCGGTGTTCTCGTTCGCGCCGGTGGGCATTCCGCTGGTCATTGCCGGCGTGCTCTATATGGCCCTGCTTGGCCGGCGCGTGCTGCGCGAGCGGCCGACGGCCGAGGGCCTGCCGGAGACGGCGCTGTCGGACGAAGACCTGGCCGAGATTTACCGGCTCGACGAGCGGCTCTTTCGCGCCCGCATCCCGCCCGGCTCCTACGTGGACAATCGCTCGCTGGCCGAGAGCACCTTCCGCGAAACGTACAACGTCAACGTGCTGGCCGTGGAGCGGGACGGGCAAAAGCAACTGGCCCCGCCGCCGGAGACGGTGCTGCGCGAAGGGGATGTCGTGACGCTGGAGGGCAGCCTGGAGGAGTTTCGCGGCCGCGATGTGGAGCCCTATCTGGAAATCCTCGACCCCGGCCAGATCGCCGAGCGCGACCTGGAATCGGCCGACGTCGTCGTCACCGAAGCGGCCCTCGCCCCCCGCTCCAGCCTCATCGACCATACCCTGCAAGAGGTCAGCTTCCGCGAGCAGTTCGGCTTTTCGGCGCTGGCGATCTGGCGCGGCGGGCGGCCGATCCGGCGCGGCATGAGCACCACGCGCCTCCAGTTCGGCGACGCGCTGCTGTTGCAGGGGCCGCGCGCCCGGCTCTACCTGCTGCGCCGCAACCCGGACCTGATCGTCCTCGGCGAGCCGGCCGAGCCTGTCTCCGTCGTGCGCTCCAGCAAGCTGGGGGTGGCGGCGGCGATCATGGTCATCACCGTCGTCGTGGCCTCCGCCGGCCTCATCGCCACGGCCGAGGCGATGCTCATCGGCACGCTGGCGATGGTGTTGCTCGGCGTGCTGTCGGCCGATGAAGCCTACGACGCCATCGAGTGGCGCTCGGTCATTCTGGTGGCGGGCATGCTGCCGATGGGCCTGGCGCTGACCAAGACGGGGCTGGCCGACGTGGCCGCGGAGGGCATCCTGCGCCTGACGCTGCCCTATGGCCCGCTGGCCCTCTTCGCCGCGCTCTTCCTGCTGTCCACGCTGCTCGTCCAGGTCATCAGCGGCCCGGCGGTGGCGGCCATCGTCGTGCCGCTGGCGATCGAGGCCGCGCGGCAGGCGGGCATGAACCCCTGGAGCCTGGCGCTGGGCGTAGCGCTGGGCACGTCGATGGCCTTCCTGACCCCCCTGGGCCACCCGGTCAACGTGCTGATCATGGGCCCCGGCGGCTACCGCTTCGGCGACTACTTCAAGGTCGGCCTGCCGCTGACCATTCTCGTCACCATCGTGGTTCTGATCCTCCTGCCGCTTGTCTATCCGTTCTAGACCGGCCGGACTTTCCGTTGGCGGACGGGCCGGGCGCTCGTCGCGCCCGGCCGCGCGCCATTCCGTCGAGTTTAATCCCCAAGCTCCAGCCCGCCGATATTGAGCCGCAGCCCGTCGCCAGCGCCCCGCCAGAACGGGGTGACGGTGTAAGCGGCGCCGGCGGGGCTGAGCTTCAGGATGTCCTTGCCGTTGCCCCGAACCCCGTCCACCGTGAAGCTGCCGGCGATGGCGACATACAGGTCGCCGGTGATCGGGTCCATATCGGCCGCGACCACATCCTCCCCGCTCAGGCCCGGGATGGCCGTGCCGTCAAAAGCCAGCGACCACGCGCCGCTGGTCTGCGCGCCAAAGGCCCCCGGCATGAAGGCCAGCAAGTCCTCATCCTGCGCCCGGAGGCTGCCGCCGCCGCGGGGCACGGCCGCGGTTCCGGCCGTGGACGCGAGCAGGCGGCCGCCGGGCAGCGCATCGAGCGCGTCGATCTTCTCGCCGGAAGTCGTCAGGCCCACGTCGGAGCCGTCGACGTACCAGGTAAAGGAGCCGGTCGTCTGGCTGCCGAGCGCCACGGGCGCGAAGCGCGCGACGTCCCAGGGGGTGAACGTACCGGCGGGCGTGATCTGGTTGCTCTTGAAGGCCAGTAGCAAGTCGCCGCCGGCCAGCCGGGCGAAGGCACTGATCGGCCGGTTGACGCCGACGTCGGAGCCGTCGAAGACCATGCGCCATGCGCCCGTCGCGCCGTCCCGGACGACGATGTCCTGCGGGGTAACGGCCACGCCGCCGATGACGCCAGCCGCGACCGGGGCAAGGTAAAGGTCGGGAACAGCGGGCGTTAGCGAGCGGAAATGGGCGGTCACCGCCAGGTCGCCGGTTACCGTCAGCGATACGGTAGCCGCGCCGCCGCCAGCCGCGCCGCTCCAGTGGTCAAGCGCGTAGCCGGGCGCGGGCGTGGCGGTCAGGCGCAGGGGTGAGCCGGGACGATAGCGCTCGCCGCCGCACGCCGCCCCGGCCGCGCTGACGCTGCCCGCCCCGGCCGGCTCCACTACGACCGACACAACAGGGCACGGATCGCTGACGCGCAGCCAGTTGAAGGCCACAGTGGGCTGCTGCGTGGTAGCCGGGCCGGCATAGGCCGCAAAGCCGACTCTGGCGGACGGCCAGCTGGCGCTGACCGGCTGGCCCAGCGGGTACCACGTGGTACCGGACGGGCTGTATGACGCCGCGTAGCTGTTGCCGCGTCGCTCAAGCCGCAGCCGTGCTGGATCGACCAGCCATACGGAGTCCCGGCGGACGACACTCCCGCCGACCTCGGCCTCAAACTCCAGCCGGAGGCCGTCGCGGAAGACGTGACTTATCTTGACATAATTGTCGTCATCCTGGTAAACAATCAGCCCGCCCTGTTGATAGTTGGCGTTGAGCGGAACGTAGATGGTGGCCGTGGTTTCGGCGGCAAAGTCCCCTGCCGGAGTCGAGCGCAGGATGAGGTTGCGGGCGTTGTTGGCGCTCTCCAGGTCGCCGGGCTGCATGTCAATGCCGAGGTAGCCGCTGAAGCGGCGCACGGCAATGCCGCCCATGAAGTGGTGCGATGGCTCTTCACGCACGATCGACCACACCGGAGCCAGCGAACCCGTCTCGAACTCGTCGTCGTAGTAAGCAGCGGCGGGGCGGGGAATGATCGCCCAGCCAGGCGACCATGGGCCGTCGCCCGCGCCGTTGCGCCCGCGCACGCGCCAGTAGCTATAGCGGTTGACCGGAAGGTCCACCGGTACGCGATAGTCAAATCCGGACGAAGTTCCCTGCGCCAGCAGCGTCTCGAAAAAGGGATCGGCCGCCACCTGCACGTCAAACCCGGTGGCCGTGGCTTCCGGGGCCCAGCGCAGGAGCGGCCGGGTTTCGGCCGTGGCATCTCCATCGTGGGCGTAGGCAATCTGCGGCGCAACCGGGCGAGCGCCGGTTGGGGCCATGCTCAGGTCGTCCACGAGCGCCAGCAACGCGTTTCCGTTGCCCGCGACGCGCACGGACACCTGGCGCGTGCCGGCCGGCCACGCAAGCGATTGGGCGAAGCGTACCCAGCCCGCCGTGGGCTGGTCCGTCTGCCAGATCAAGTACGTCTGCAGGGTTGCCAGGTTGGCATCGAGCGCGCGAACAGTGACCTGCACGGTGTTACCCGCCGTCACCTGATCGACACGCACCCAACCCGCGACGTCATACACGCGGGCCGGGTCGACCTCGAACTGCTGCGACACACGCTGACGCTCGGGCCCCGCCAATCGCAGCGCGTTCAGGCCGCTGCGCTGCCCTTCCTGGACACAGGCCGGGCTGCCGTCCATCACGGTCCACGAGGCGAGACAATCCTCGAAGCCGGGGTTACGCAACGGCCGCGCCTCGTTGATGAACGGCGACGCCTTGAGATAGTCGCGCTCCGGATGGGACCCGGTGTTGATAAAGGTGTCGAGGGGGTGGAGGTAGAACCCAGTCCCCATAATCGAATCTTCCCAGAGTGGGTCGCCGTCGGGATGCGGCAGACCGAGCGCGTGACCAAGCTCATGGCCCGCGCCGCCAAGGTCGACACTATAGGCGCAGCCGCGCTCGGCGCAGTCCGGATAGACGTTGTCCGCGCCAATGCCTACCAGGAAGCGCTGCCCTCCACCGAGAGCCGTGCTCATCCCTTCGCCCTTGAAGAACACGCCCTGGACGCGATTATAGGCCACCGTGTAGCCGCGCGCGTTCAGTTCGCTGAAGACGCGATCCCACGCCGTATAGCCCCAGGAACACGTCATCCAGTTAACAGGCGGATAGCAGGCGCCGAAGTAGTAGGTTCGCGGCTGCAACCCGACGATCAGTTCGGCCGCTTGCAGGCTAAACGTGCGGCCGTCCAGTTGTTCAGCGTACCAGTGCTGAGTGTTGCGCATGATGCGGTTCACATAGGCCAGGTCGGCCGAATCCACGGGCACGTCGGCCGGGACAAACAGGATGGGAGTCACCTCGTAATCGCCGGCGGCGGCGGTCACTGAGGCCGCCTCGCTTTCGACGGCGGGCGGCATCTGGTCATCGGGCAGGGGCGGGAAGAACGACGCCGGGCCCGGCAGGGGCTGCGCGCTCGCCATGAGCGGCAACCCTCCTAATACAAGAAGGGAGAGGCAAAGCAGTGAGAAGAGGCGCTTGTTCACGTTTGGCTCCTTTCCCGCAAGGGGAAAAAGGTCTACCGCCGGCGGGCGCCGGCAGCACTGGCTTCATGGCCATTGTGTCACGAACCAAAACGCGCGACTGTATTGCAGTTAACAGCGGGATAGGGGTGAGGGCAAGTCATGACAAATGTCATGTCTCGGCATGACATTTGTCATGTGCGTCCGTCGCCGGACGGCGCAGCGAGCGAGCGACCGGAGCGGCCGCCCGGTCGCTGCGGTCGCTACTTCATGATGACCGGCACGTGCAACCGGTGCGCAGCGGGCCCCACGGCCGGCGCTTCGACCGCGCCCGCGTCGCACTCGTTGTTCGACGCCGCGCCGTTGCCGTCGCGGTTGCGCGGCTGGC
>CAZSOD010000046.1:7957-22859 GCA_964608255.1 uncultured Ardenticatenaceae bacterium | reverse complement strand
CCGCGAGCGACGCGCGGGCGTTGCTCAACGAGGTCTTCGACCGCTACCGGCCCAACGTGGTCGTCGCCTGCGGCGAGGCTGACGCGGCGACCCTCCCCCTGCTGGCCAACCGTCCGCAACTGGACGGCCGCGCCACCGCCTACGTCTGCCGCCGCTTCGTCTGCCGCCAGCCGGTCGCGGAGCCGGCGGCGCTGGCGGAGCAACTGGAAGAGGGAAGTTAGGAATTACGAATTACGAATTCAGAACCCGTTCGCAGTCGTGTTCTGAACTCGTAACTCGTAATTCGTCACCCGTCACTAGAAGTGCGTCATGCACCACGGCCGCCGCTCGGCCCGGAACAGCCGGTCGAGCAAGGGGACGGCCGCCGGGTCAGACGCGGTTGCCAGACCGTACTCATGGAGCCGCGCGAAATCGATCGCGCCGGTGACCAGCGACGAGAACTCCGACACGTTCAGCGCGACCTCGACGTCGGCCGCGCCGTCGCCCAGCGTCGCCCGCCCATCCACCACGTCCAGGAGGTAGCGGCCCGCGTTCTCCGGCAGGAAGGTGTCGGTCAGCGTCAGGCCGAACGTCCCCGTCACGGCGCCGAAATCGTGGTCGCGGAGCGCGTCGAACAGCCGCGGCACGTCGATCACCCGGTACATAATGCCCGCGCCCTGCGTGTTCGTCTCGTGCCACAGCCCGGCCAGCAGGTTGCCGGAGCCGTCGCGCGGGTCAGGCAGCAGGTAGTGGAACGCGTCGTCCTGGGTCTCGTAGATGACGCGCTCCACCTGGTCGGCCTGCGTGCGCAGGAAGCCAAGCAGGGCTGACAACGCCGCCGCGTCGTCGTAGACCATCGTCCGGATGTACAGGTGATTGACCAGCCAGTTTTCGGGCTTGGCGGGGTCAAATCGAAAGAGCAGGTAGCCGCGCAACTCCCCCTTCTCGCGGTAGCCGACGAGGCGCATGGCCGGGTCGGTGAAGAGGCTGTCGAGGACGTGGGGCGGCAGCTCCAGCAGGCCGTTGGTGCGCGCCCGAAAGCGGTTGTAGCAGTCGCGCACGGCCGCCCTGTCGTCAGCGGTCAGGAACTCGACGCGCTTCTTCGGCCTGGCGATTAGCGCCGCGGGCGGGAAGCTGTAGCGGTTGAGCTTGACGCCGAAGCCGAAGCCCATCCGGTGGTAAAAGTCCGGCCGAAAGGGATAGAGCCCGACGAGCGCTGCGCCCTTTTCGCGGTAGGTGTCGAGAAAGAAGCGGATGATGTCGGCCGCGACGTGTTCCTTCTTGTGGCGCAGGTCAACAGCCACCCCGCCGACGCCGCCCATGAGCGTGTCGATCCCGTGCAGCCGCATATTGAAGTCGTAGAAACGCATGACGCCCACCATGCGGTCTGCTTCATAGACGGCGAAGAAGTGGACGATCGGCTCCTTCATCACCTTGCCTAACCGCTCCACGGCGCGTTCGCGCTCCTCGGGCGTGATGACCTTCATCCCAGGGAAGGCCTCGGCGGTGATGCGCAGAAATTCGGGCAGTTCGCTCTCGTGGACTTCGCGTATCGTTCGCATGACATGATTCTACCTCAGAGGGCACGCGGATGAACCCAGATGAGGCCATTGAATTCCACAGTCGGCGTCTTCTTCGGCGGAAATCAACGTTACCATCAGCGTTCATCTGCGTGCCATTCTTCACTCCCGCTATATGGTGAAATTCCCGCTCTGTGGTAGATTCCTGCCCTATGAAAGGTCTCTTCCAGAAGCTGACAAAATCAGGCAACGACGAGTTCATCACCGTAGTCTCCGGTCTACCCCGGTCGGGCACATCGATGATGATGAAGATGATCGAGGCTGGGGGCATCGCGCCGCTGACGGACCAGTTGCGGACGGCTGATGTGGACAACCCGAAGGGCTACTACGAGTTCGAGCGCGTTAAGCAGCTCGACAAGGGCGATACAGCCTGGGTTCCCGAGGCGCGCGGGAAGGTGGTCAAAGTCATCTCCGCTTTGCTCAAATACCTGCCGGGCACCGAGAAGTACCGCGTGGTCTTCATCCGCCGCCAGATCGACGAGATTCTTGCCTCGCAGCGCAAGATGCTCATTAATCGCGGTGAGGACCCGGACAAACAGGACGACGCGCAGATGAAGGCGCTGTTCGAGAGGCACGTCCGGCAGGTTGAGGAGTGGCTCCGCGCTCAGCCGAACGTACAGACGCTTTACGTCCACTACCGCGACATGGTGGAGAACCCGCTCCCGCAGATCGAGCGCATCAACGCTTTCCTTGGGGGCAAGCTCGACACGGCGGCAATGGGCGGCGTCGTGGACCCGGAGTTGTATCGGAACCGGAGCAAGTAATCAGTGGTCAGTGATGACGCACTTTATGCACCGATCACCGCCCCCTGATCACTGGACACTGTAAAGCCCCGCGGCCATCTGACCGCCATCCACAACGATGGTCGCGCCGGTGGTAAAACTTGACGCGGGCGAGGCCAGGTAGAGAGCGATGCCGGCGATCTCCTGCGGTTCGGCCATGCGCTTCTGCGGCACGGCCTGCACCAGCCGGTCGTGGATAGCCTCGGTGCTCCAGAGCACCTGGCTAAACTTCGTCTTGACGAAGCCCGGGGCGATGGCGTTGACCTGGATGTTGTCGGCCGCCAGCTCGGCCGCCAGCACCTCGGTCATCATCAGCACCGCCGCTTTGCTGACGCAGTAGACGCCCATCAGCGGTTGCGGCTCCAGCCCGGCCACGGAGGCCACGTTGATGATCTTGCCCCCGCCGCGGGCGCGCATGACCGCCGCGCACGCCTTGGCCACGCGGAAATAGCCCTTCACGTTCACGTCGAGTATCTTATCCCAATGGCTGTCCTCAGCCGTCAGGAATGGGCCAAAGTGGGGGTTGGTCGCGGCATTGTTGACCAGGATGTCGATCCCGCCGAAGTGGTCCACGGCGCGAGCCACCAGCGCTTCGACAGCCGCCGCATCGCCCGTGTGCGCCGCCACAGCCAGCGCTTCCCCACCAGCGTCCCGAATGCCCGCCGCGGCAGCGTCCACCGCTTCCTGCTTGCGGCTCGCCAGCACCACTCGCGCCCCGGCCGCGGCCAGAGCTTCGGCAATCGCCAGACCAATGCCCCGTGACGCTCCAGTGATCAGCGCCACTTTGCCTGTCAGATCAAAACTTACTCCTGCGCTCATGGTGGATGCTCCCGTGTGCTGAATGGGACGACGGACGACAGACAAGAGACCACCGCCCGCCTACGATCGACCGCCGACCGCCGACCGCCGCCACAAACACGCGCGCCGGACCCTCGCCCGGCGCACTGCCCCACTGACCTACTGAATACTTCTTACTTCTTACCCACTACGGCCCCGCCTGCTCCGCTCCCGCTTGCGTATCGACCCGGTTAAAATAGTTGTGCGGGTCCGACGTATGCACCCAGACCCACAGGTCGTTGGGCGCGTTTTCCGACCAGAAGTAGACCCACTCCGCGTCGCGCAGCGGCATGTTGACGCAGCCGTGGCTGTGCTTGTAGCCGAAGCGATCGTGCCAGTAAGCGCCGTGCAGGGCGATGTCGAAGTCGAAGTACATCGTGTGCGGCACGTCCTCGACCACGTAGTAGTCCACGCGGCCCTCCGCGCCGGCCATTGTGGCGGTCATGTGCCGTTCCCAGACCTGGAACAAGCCCTCGTAGGTCGGCCACTTGTTCAGGCCAGAAGAGACGAGTCCGGCGTAGACCATCCGGTCACCCTCGTAGGCGACGAAGTTCTGCTCGTACAGGTCGACTTCGACCCAATACTCGTCCGCCCCTATCTCTTCCGGCCGCGGGCTAGGCTCGATGATGCTGACGTAGGTCTGCTTCATCCAGCGGCCCTGGCCAATGTCGTACCATATCCAACCCTGGTCGTCGACGACGGCGTCGTAGACCTCGATGAAGGTATAGCGCGGCAGCTTGATGGCCGTCGGACTCGGCTCGGTCGCCGGTTCGTCGCTGTAGGCGAAGTCAACGATGACCCAGCCGAACGGCCGCTCCGGTTGCGCCAGCAGCTCGACCCCGGTGAACTCTGACTTGGTCTTGAGAGTGATATCCTCGGCGCGCACCCACTCACCGGGATCGATCATGTACCACAGCCGGCCCTCGGCGCTGTTGTTGGCGACATCCTCGATGGTGTGGAAGAGGTAGCCGTCGCCCGCGTTGCGGACGATGGGGCTGTTGATGTTCGGCTCGGCGTAGACGTTGACGTTGTCGGCCAGCTTGCCGAACTTCATATCGGGCAGGATGCTGTCATGGAGCTTGACCGGCTTGCCGAAAGGCGACGGCGGCGGATTGGTGTCGCAGACATAGCCGATGTCGCTGGATACGATGTAGCAGCTGGCGGCGGCCAGCGCGCGGCCGCTCAGCAGGAAGAGGCCCGCGACTGTGGCGACCAGAAGAAGGGGGAGGCGAAATCGTCTCATAGGCCGCATTTTAGCACACTGGCCGCCGGTTCTCCAACCACGTCAAAGGCCCCGGCCGACGCCGTTTGGGCTGCTTTTCCGTTGGAAGCGCTGGCTGGAAGGGGTAGAATCGGCAAGGCTATGATCGATAGCGACATTCTGCACGACACCGACACGGAACAGGAAGTCGGAACGGAGACGGAGGAGACCCATGAGCCCCGCGCCAAAGTCTTCATCCATAATGACGAGGTCACGCCCTATGACTTCGTCGTCGTTGTCCTGCAGCGCTTTTTTGAGTTAACGCCGCTCGAGGCCGAGCATGTGACCTATATCGCTCACGTTTCCGGCGTCGCTTACGTTGCAACCCTGCCGCGCAGCGAAGCCGAGACACGCGTCGGCCGAGCCCACTTCGCCGCCAGCCTGGAAGGTTACCCGCTGACCTTCACGATTGAACCGGAGTAACCTGTCCGGAAAAGGAGACACGCTTATGAAATTCAGCCTCGACGGTTCCGGCCCCATCGGCCAAAGCTGGATCGAACGCGACATCGCCAGCCTCTCGCCGTCCTATAGCCGCGAATATGCGCTGGTAGTCGACCATGCGCAAGGCTCTGAAGTGTGGGACGTAGACGGCCGCCGCTACATCGACTTTATGGCCGGCGTCGCCGTCCTTAATGTCGGCCATCGCCACCCCTATGTGCAGGCCGCGGTCGAGGAACAGGTCGGCAAGTTCTGGCACATCTGCCTTTCGGACTTTTTTTACCCGCAGGCCGTTACCCTGGCCGAGAAGCTGCAAGCCGTTGCGCCCATGTCGGAAGGCAGCAAGGTTTACTTCGGCAACTCGGGCACGGAGGCGGTGGAAGCGGCCATCAAGCTGGCCATGTACGCGACGGGCCGGACGCGTTTCATCGGCTTCCTGGGTGCTTTTCACGGCCGCACGCTAGGCTCGCTCTCCTTCACGGCCAGCAAGGCCGTGCAGCGCGCCAACTACCTGGCCGGCGTCAAGGTCTATCACGTACCCTATCCTAACCCCTACCGGCCCCTCCTCATAGGCGAGCCCGGCCAGAGCTACGGCGACACGGTCGTTGACTATCTGGAGGAGGAGATTTTCCGCACCATGCTGGCCCCAACGGACGTGGCGGCCATCCTGGTGGAGCCGATTCAAGGCGAAGGCGGCTACGTTGTCCCATCGCCCGGCTTTTTCAGCCGCCTGCGCGAACTGTGCGACCGCCACGGCATTCTGCTGATCGTCGACGAGATCCAAAGCGGCGCGGGGCGCACCGGCAAGTGGTGGGCCATCGAACACGAGGCCGTCGAGCCCGACATCGTCTGCTTTGCCAAGGGCATCGGCAGCGGTATGCCCATTGGCGGCATCCTGGCTCGTGAGGACTTGATGACGTGGGAGCGCGGCTCGCACGGCAGCACCTACGGAGGCAACCCGGTGGCCGCGGCCTCGGCGCTGGCAACCCTGGAGGTTATCGAGCGCGAAGGGCTGCTCGAAAGGGCGACGGCGACCGGCGAGTATATCATGGACGCACTGGCCGAGATGGAGATGCGCCACCCCAGCATTGGTGAAATCCGCGGCCGCGGCCTGATGCTCGGCCTGGAGTTTGTCCGCAACCGCGAGACGAAGGAGCGGGCGGTAGACCTGCGCAACTACATCGTCCAGCGGGCCTTCGAGAGCGGTTTGCTGCTTATCCCTTGCGGTACCAACTCCATTCGCATCACGCCTCCGCTCAATATTGAACGCGGGCTGGTGGACGAAGGGCTACATCTGTTTGAGCAGGCGCTAACGGAGGCGGAGGGGCGTTTCCTCAGCAATTGACTACCGCGGGCCGGACGCCGGACGCCGCCGGAGAAGTGTTCCATCGCCCGACAACGGACGGCAGATTACGGACGACGGCCGGAAGGCGGGCGACAGGCCGGAGGTCGGTATAAACTCTGGCGGCGGCCGGTGAGTAGAACGACACACAATCATGAACCAGAACACAACCGTAAGCGAACGTATCGCAGCGCTGAAGCGCCAACTGGGCGGGGGCGTCTCCCCGGCTATGGCGACGCCGCTCGTCCCGGGCACCCACACCGTCAACACAGCCGTCATCCCGCAACTCGTAGACTTTCTCGCCGCCCGGGGCGTTAAGGGTCTTTTCGTCGGCGGCACGACCGGCGAGGGCATCCTGCTGGATGTTGACGAGCGGCAAGCGCTGCACGCGGCTACGGCCGAGGCGGCGCGCGGCCGGGTGGCGGTGCTGCTCCATGTCGGCGCGCAACGAACCGAGACGTCCGTTGCCCTGGCCAAACACGCCGCCGGCCTGCGGCCCGACGCGCTGGTCGCCATGACGCCGATTTTCTACGGCCTGAGCGACGACGCCCTGGTCCGCTACTTTTGCGCGATCGCCGCTGCCGCCCCTGAGATTCCACTCTTCGTCTATGACATCCCGCAGTTCGCGATCAATGGCATTAGCCCGGCGCTCCTGGCGCGGCTGTGCCGCGAAATCCCGTCGCTGGCCGGCCTCAAGTCGAGCCGGGTGGACGTGCAGGTGGTGCGCCAGCTCATCGACGCCCTGCCGCGCGACCGCATCCTGCTGGCCGGCAACGAGAGCGCCGCGCTGGGCTCGCTGGCCCTCGGCGCCGATGGCCTCATTAGCGGCCTGAGCACGGCCATCCCGGAGCCGTTCGTGGCCCTGACCCGCGCCGCGGCGGCCGGCGACCTGGACGAGGCCCGCGAGTGGCAGCGCTGCGTCAACCGCCTGCTCGGCGCGCTGGGCAATGCGCGCATCGGCGGCATCAAGGCCATTCTGAACCAGCGCGGCGTCCCCGTCGGCCCACCCGTGCCCACGCTGGACGCGACCGACGAACCGCTGTGGGCCAAGGCGGCCGAGATACTGGGAATGTAGTGGCCTGTGGTCGGTGGTCAGTCCTTTACAGACCACCGACCACCGACCACCGACTACCCCACCCACTGACCATGCACCTCATCCTCTTCGACATCGACGGCACGCTCATCAACAGCAGCCGCAGCGGCCGTGTGGCAATGGGCCGCGCTTTGCAAGACGTGTTTGGCACCCCCGGCGCGCTGGAGACCTACGAGTTCGCCGGCAAGACCGACCGGCGGATCGTGGGCGACCTGATGGCCGCCGAAGGCTGGAGCGCGAGCGAGATCGAGGCGCGACTGCCACTGTTCTGCGAGCGCATGGTTGTCGCCGGTCGCGACCTCTTCACACCGGAGCGCATCTGGCCCTGCCCCGGCGTTCCGGCGCTGCTCGACGCGCTGGCCCGGCGCGACGATGTGGCGCTGGCCCTGCTGACGGGCAACATCCGCCACACCGTGCCACTCAAGCTGGCCGCGGCGAGTATCGATCCGGGCCTGTTTCGCATTGGGGCGTTTGGCTCCGATAGCGCCGAGCGCAACGACCTGTTCGCCATCGCGCTCGACCGCGCCGAGGCGGCGCTGGGCTGGCGCGCGGCGGCCGACGATGTGATCGTGGTCGGCGATACCCCGGCCGACATCGGCTGCGCCCGGGCCGGCGGCGGGCGGGCAGTGGCCGTGGCAACGGGGCCGTTTGCCGCCGAAGCGCTCCGCGCTTGCCGTCCGGATCACCTGTTCGCCGACCTATCGGCGACGGAGGATGTGTTGCGGGCGATACTCAGCGTCGAGCGCGCGCCCCTGGGAGGGTGAGATATCATGGCAGGACGCAAGAAAATAGTCATCGACGGGCTCGCTCTGGACCCGGTCGCGCCGACGACCCTTTCGCTGGAGCAGTTGCATACGTGGGTCATCTGGCAGTTCCCGCGACTGCGGCCTGGCGGCTACAACGGGGCGGTGCATCCCCCGGAAGTCGGGCACGGCTGGTATCCGGCGCTCATCGACGCCGCCGCCGACCAAGTGCTTGTCTATGCCCACGTCAAGGAGCGCTTCCCGTCCCCCGAAGCAGCCGCCCGCCACCTCGATCAGAATTGACCCGGTTCGGATTGGTACAGGTGAAAACGCGACCCCGGAAGGGAGCTATACTTCCCTTCCGGGGTCGCTTGTCCCAGCCGTGACAGTCGGCGCCGGGTCTATTCGGCCGACGGATAGCGCGGCGGCCGCTTTTCGCGCAGCGCCGCCACGCCGGCCATCATGTCCTCGTGGAAGAAGCCCAGCATCTCCAGCGCCAGCGAGTGGTCGAAGATGGGGCCGGCTTGCAAGAGCCACTGGTTGAGCGCGCGCTTGGTATAGCGGATGGCGTGGCGCGGGCCGGTCGCCAGCTTGAGGGCTACGGCCATCGCTCGGTCGGGGAGTTCGTCATCGGGCACGCACAGGCTGACCAGACCGATCCGCTCCGCCTCGCGGCCGCCCACGAACTCAGAGGTCATCAGGTAGTACTTGGCCTTGGCCATGCCGATCAGCAGCGGCCAGATGATGGCCGCGTGGTCGCCGGCGGCCACGCCCATGCGCACGTGGCCGTCGGCCAGCCGCGCGCTCTCCGCGGCGATGCTGATGTCGGCCAGCAGGGCGACAACCAGCCCTGCGCCGACGGCCGCGCCGTTGATGGCCGAGACGATGGGCTTGTTGCAGCGCAGGATGTTGTAGACGAGGTCGCGCGCCTCGTCCAGGATGCGGCCGATCTCCTCCGGGTTGCGGTAAGCGTTCTCGACCAGCCCCAGGTCGCCGCCGGCCGAGAAAGCCCGGCCGGCCCCGGTCACCACGGCGGCGCGCACCTCCGGATCGCGGTCGATGGTCGCCCAGACTTCCACCAGTTCGGTGTGCATCCGGGCGTCGGCCGCGTTCAGCACCTCTGGCCGGTTGAGCGTCAGCCACAAGATGCCCTGCTCGCGCCGCTCAAACTGGATGTGTCGATAGTCGGGGTAGTCCATTCGTAACTCACCGCATTCTAGCCTAGACTAGAGGCTGCGCCAATGGGCGACTACATGGAGATGAACTATGCCGTCAGCCGACATGGGAATGCTTGCGCTGCGCCTGCTGGCCGCGACCTTGGGGCTGTTTCTCGTGCTGAGCACCATCCTGGCCGCGATTAAGACCTTCATCTTGCCCCGCCCCGTGCAGGTACGGGTCATCCGCTTCATCTTCCAGAGCGTCCGCTACTTGTTCGACCTGCGCGCCGACAGGGCGACAAGCTACGTCGAGCGCGACCGGCTGATGGCCCTCTATGCGCCTGTCGCCCTTTTCCTGGTGCCCGTCGTCCTGATGGCCCTGGTTCTCGTCGGCTACATGCTCCTCTATTGGTCGCTGGGTGGTTTCGGCCCGGGCGAGGTGTTCTGGCTGAGCGGTTCATCGCTGTCGACGTTGGGCAGCTTCACCAGCGACCGGACGCTGGTGAAGCTTCTGGAAACCAGCGAGGCGCTGCTGGGTCTCATTCTCGTCGCCCTACTCATCGCCTATCTGCCGACTATCTACGGCGCGTTCACCAACCGGGAGGCGCAAGTGGTGCTGCTGGAGGTGCGGGCCGGGTCGCCCCCGTCGCCATGGGAACTGATCAGCCGGTCGCACCGCACCGGCGAGCTGGAGGAGTTGCGCGAGTTCTGGAACGGCTGGCAGCTCTGGTTCGCGGCGGTCGAGGAAAGCCACACGTCGCTCCCGGCGCTGACCTTCTTTCGCTCGCCACGGCCGGAGCTGTCGTGGGTGACGGCCGCGGGCGTGGTGCTCGATTCCGCGGCGCTTATCCTGTCTACCGTCGATATCCCCAACGAGCCTCGCGCAGCTTTCTGCATCCGCAGCGGCTACCTGGCGCTGCGCCAGATCGCCAGCTTCTTTGAGATCCCCTACGAAGCCAATCCCGCGCCGGACGATCCGATCAGCATCTCGCGCGACGAGTTCGAGGCCGTCTACGACCTGTTGGCGGCCGATGGCGTTCCGCTGAAGGCCGACCGCGACCAGTCCTGGCGCGACTACCGCGGCTGGCGCGTCAACTACGATACGACGCTCATCGCCCTCTCGGCGCTGACGATGGCCCCCTATGCGCCGTGGGCTTCCGACCGCTCGCTGGCCCCGGTCGGCCAAGCGCGCTCCTTCGCCCGCACGCTCGTCCGCCGCCGCCGCCGGGACCGGCTGGCCGCCCGATGAGAGGGAAAACGAAGGGCATGGGGGAGACACGGAGCGACAGGGCTTGAATCGCTCCGGCGGCGGTGTTAAACTGACCTTGTCATGGAAGATCAGGATATCGTACGCGAGCAGGCGCAAATCCTGGCCGGGCGAGCCTACCGCCATCAGATGGCCGGCGAATTGGGCGACGCCATCGCCCTCTACCGGCGCTCGATTGCCCTCTACCCCACGGCCGAGGCCCACACGTTTCTGGGCTGGGCCTACAACCTGATGGACCGCAACGAAGAGGCTATCGCCGAGTGCGAGAAGGCCATCGCCCTTGACCCTGACTTCGGCAACCCCTATAACGATATCGGCGCCTACTTGATCGAAATGGAGCGCTTCGACGAGGCCATGCCCTGGTTGGAACGGGCCATCGACGCGCCGCGCTACGTGACGCCCTGGTTTGCCCATCTTAATCTCGGCCGGGCCTACGAAGGGCTGCGCGAACCCTACCGGGCGCTGGCCTGCTACGACCGGGCTATCGCGCTGGCTCCGCTGTACCTGCCCGCGCAGTGGGCCAAGGGGCTGCTGCTCGGCCGCCTCAACTGAGCGCGGCCTTGTTCCATGCTCCGCGCTACCGGCCATCTCACCATCGCCGCGGTCGGCCGCCTGCGCGAGCGCCACTGGCAGGCGGCGCAGGAGGAGTACGTCCGCCGCCTCGGCCGCTACACTGACTTTCGCCTGGTGGAGGTGCGCGACGTGGTCGGTAAGACACTACCCGACGCCACGGCCGCGGCCCGCGAAGGGGAGCAACTGCTGGCCGCCGCGCCGAAGGGCGCCCGCATCACCCTGCTGACCGCCGACGGGCGGCAAATGGACAGCCCGGAATTGGCGGCGTGGCTGCAAGGGCAACTGGAGCAGTACGGAACGCTGGCCTTTCTCATCGGCGGGCCGATCGGCTTTGACCCGGCCACGGCCGCCGCGGCCCATGAGCGCCTGTCCCTCTCCCGCCTGACCTTCCCCCACGAACTGGCCCGCGTCGTCCTGCTGGAGCAACTCTACCGCGCATTCACTATCCTGCGCGGGGAGCCGTACCATAAGTGAAGACAGTATTCGGGAGGTCAGTAGGTCAGTTACTTTGGAACTGACCTACTGCTTACCGCTTGCCGCCCCAATCACCACCACATACTCCCCGCGCGGCTCCGTATCGACCAGGGCGGCGACGAGTTCCGACAGGGTTCCCCGGCGGACGGATTCGAAGAGCTTAGTCAACTCGTTGGCGACGGCCGCCGGCCGGTCGCCATAGACCACCAGCGCGTCGGCCAGGAACTCGCGCAGGCGGTGAGGCGATTCATAGAAGATGAGCGTATGGGGCGAGTCGCGGTCGATCTCCAGGAAAGCGCGGCGCTTGCCGCTCTTGCGCGGGGCGAAGCCGCGGAAGGTGAAGGAGTGCGAGGGCAACCCCGACAGCACCAGGGCCATGACGACCGCCGACGGACCGGGGGCCATCGTCACCGGCAGGTCAAGCGCCACCGCCCGGCGGACGAGTGTGAAGCCAGGGTCGGCCACCCCAGGCGTCCCGGCGTTGGACACAACCGCCACCGATTGCCCGGCTTGCAGCAGGGCGATGATGCGCTCGCCGGCGCGGTCCTCGTTGTGCTCGTGGAAGGCGATCTGCGGCTTCTTGATGTCGAAGTGCTTCAACAGCAGGCCGGTCTTGCGCGTGTCCTCGCTGGCGACGTAATCGACCGCGCGCAGCACTTCCAGCGCCCGCAGGGTGATGTCGCCGAGGTTGCCGATGGGCGTCGCGACCAGGTAAAGCAAACCCGTTCCCTCCCCGCTGACCGGCCCGACCGCCGGGCCTAAACCGGCTCGACCCACTCCATCGCCGCGCCGAGCTGGCGCATGGTCTCGACAAAGCCGGGGAAGCTGTCGGCCATACACGCCGCATCGTGCACGAGAGTCGGCTCGTTGGCCGCCAGCCCGGCTATGGCGAGCGCCATCCCGAGCCGGTGGTCGTCGTGGCTATCCACGCTGGCCCCGCGCAACCGGCACGGCCCATGCACCGTAAATCCGTCGGGGTGCTCATCGATGGCCGCGTCCAGCCGCCGCAGTTCCCCGGCCAGCATGGCTATGCGGTCAACTTCCTTGACGCGTAGTTCGGCCGCATCGCGCGCGGTGCTGGACCCGGCGGCCTGCGTCGCCGCTACGGCCCACACCGGGAACTCATCAATAGCGCGGACAACAGTCTCGCCAGCCACGTCCACGGCGTGGAGCTCGGCGAAGCCCACGGTCAGGTCGCCGATGAGCTCGCCGCCGGTCACGGCCTGGTTGCTGACCCGAATGTCCGCACCCATTGACCGCAACATGCCCAGCAAGCCAGTGCGCGTCTCGTTAATGCCCACGCCGCGCAGGGTGATCTGCGAGTGGGGGACAACAACGGCGGCCACGAGCGGGAACGCGGCCGAGGAGAAGTCGCCCGGCACGGTCATATCCAGCGGCAGCAGCCGCCGGCCGCCGGGCGGCGCGTCGCCCAGCGTCACCCAGCCCTCCTGCGCGGTGACAACCGCGCCCATCGCCATCAGCATCCGTTCCGTGTGGTCGCGGGCCGGGCCGGGCTGGTGGACACGCACCCGATCGTCCTGGTAGAGACCGGCCAGCAGCAAGGCGCTCTTCACCTGGGCGCTGGCAACGCGCATCGTATACTCAACGCCGCGCAGGGTCGCTGGCCGGACGTGGAGCGGGGCATGGCCGTCGTCGGACTTGATGTCCGCGCCCATCTGTTGCAGCGGCTCCGTCACGCGGCCCATCGGCCGCTTGCGAAGTTGTTCGCTCCCGTCCAGGACAGACGGGAACGCCTGTCCGGCCATCAAGCCGGCCAGCAGCCGTATACACGTGCCGGCATTGCGGCAGTTCAGGGGGCCAGGCGGACGACGCAACCCGCGCAGTCCGCGCCCTTCCACGCGCAAGTCCCATGCGTAAGGCAGCCGCTCGTCTACCTCGACGACGATGCCCAGCGCCCTTACAACCTCCAGCGTGGCCAGCGTATCGCCGGCCGGCAGCCAGTTGCGGATTACGCTGACGCCCTCGGCCAGCGCGGCCAGCAAGACTGCCCGGTGGCTAATTGACTTGTCGCCCGGCACGGTTACGGAACCGCTCAGGGGTGTCACCTGCGAATGAACGATCAGTTGGCTCGGTGAGGTCATCGGGAGTGGGTCAGATGGCTTTGCGCCGGGTCTGGGCCATGTGGGGCAAGTTTTCGGCCACGCTAGTGGGCCCCTTGATCTTGACCCGCTGGTGCCGGACCCGCTGCTGGATGCCCTCGAGGTTGTGGCGCGGGTCAAGCCGCGCTACTGGCGGCCGGCCGGCCAATCTGGCTTGCTCCAGCGCGTGATGGATAAAGAGGACATTGTTGGCGCGCAGGAAAGCGGCGGCGTCCGCTCCATCCGCAGATTGAGCCGTCGCGAGCCTGGCCGGCAAATCGGCAACCTCTTCGGGCGGTATGTAGGCTGGCAGGGAAAAGAACTCGTGGTGCTCCTGGACGGGCACGACGCGGCCAAGGATGATCGACCCCAGTGGCGCGTTGCCGTGCCCGGCCGCCTCGAACACGTCAACCACTTCGCCCGACAGCATCTCCTTCAGGCGCAGCGTCTGCCGCTCGTAGCCGGTCAATTCGTAGCCGCTCATGGGCCGGGCGGCAATCCATTGGTCGAGCAGGTCGCGGCGCGGCGCGGGCAGGTCGTCGCCCTTTTCGCTGCGATAGAGCTCAACAGGGCGACGGCCCGCGCGCAGCGTGTAATCGAACAGGAACCAGTCGAGGAAGCGCTCCGACTCGGAGAGGCTCATCTGCGATAGCGTGTCGGCCGTGTAGTAATCATTCCAGTAGCGGGCAGCCGCCGGGCCGGCCTCCTCATCAAATCGTTCGGCGTCGGCGTACTCCAATAAGTCGAGTCGCAACTCTCGCGCCGCGTCGGCCCAGACCCGCTGTTCGCGCTCGGCGGCCAGATCGGCGGCCATATGGCACTGCTTGTACTTTTTGCCGCTCCCGCAATAGCAGGGATCGTTGCGGCCCGGTTTGTCCATAGTTCTTCGCTACTCCGTCGGCATCGTGGCCGCGCGCTGCGCTCGCGACCCAGTGCTAGTTGAGCGCCAATTGTAGCAGATTCCCCCCTGACTTGGCGATCAGGCGCGCGCGGCGCGCAACTCGGCCACTTCACTGACGCGGCGGCGCAACCGGGCTGTCAGGACGCGGATGATGCCGCGCGCGACCTCGCTGCGGGTATCCATAAGTTCGTAGAAAGATTCCTGGTCGAGACGCAATAGCAAGGCGTCCGACTCGGCCGTGGCGCTGGCCATGCGCGGCTCCGGATCGAGCAGCGCCATTTCGCCGAAGACTTCCGCTTCGCCCAGGGTATTAATAATGTAATCGCCATCGTGGACGATGATTTCGCCGCTGACGATGATATAGAGCGAGTCGCCC
>CAZSOD010000046.1:0-7857 GCA_964608255.1 uncultured Ardenticatenaceae bacterium | reverse complement strand
TCGCCCGGCTGAATGTTGAGTACGCGCCACAGGTTCGCCCGCATCTTCCCCTCCCGTCGTCATACGCCAGCGAGCAACGGCGCGCCAGCCGCCCATCCGGCGACCGCCCTGCTTGCTCCGGCTAGCCGGCGGCCCGGCGGGCAACGATCGCCTGGCGAAAGGCGGCAATGATGTCGTCAAGGCTGGCTCCAGGCCCAAAGACGGCCGCCACGCCCATCTCTTCCAGCCGGGCCGCCTCCTCGTCCGGAATGATGCCGCCGACAAACACCGGCACGTCGCTTATCTCACGCTGGGCCATCAGTTCGAGGATGCGGGCCATCAGCGGCATGTGGGCGCCGGAGAGGATGCTCAGGCCGATGGCGTCCACATCCTCCTGGAGCGCCGCTTCGACAACCATCTCCGGCGTCTGTCGCAGACCGGTATAAATCACTTCCATGCCCGCGTCGCGTAGACCCCGGGCAATGACCTTGGCCCCGCGATCGTGGCCGTCGAGGCCCGGTTTGGCAATGAGCACGCGCGCTCGCTCGGTCATAACTTACTCTCCCAGGGCAGCCCGATTCCAGAGAATCGCGCTACTTTGCCCACTCCGCCGCGGGATAGGTCGGCGCGAAATTGTGTTTCTGGAGCAGCGGCTGCGCGGCGTCGGCGGCGGGCTTGATACCCGGATGGCGAAACAGCCCGGCGATCTCCTCAACGCACAGCCGCCCCTTGCCTGTCAGTCGCACCTGGTCCCCGGCAATCGTCACCAGATCAAGACGCTCAAGACGTTCAAAGATGGCGGCAAACACTTCTACCGGACATCTATTATAGGCCGCGCGGAACATCCTACAATCGATATAGGGGTCGTTTTTGAGGGCGAACATCACGTCGCGATGAAAGGCCTCGTCCTGGCTGAGCTGGTAGGCCCGCCACAGCGGCGAACGGCCCGCCGCGATGCGGCGTTCATAGTCCCCCAGGTCAAACACGTTGCAAAGTTGCGCACCGCTATAGTGGCCGTAGGCGCCCGGGCCGATGGGCAACATCACCGCCGTCGACGGCAGCTGGTCCTCGCGAAACCTCTCCGGATGTTCCACGCCCCGCGCCCAGAAGTCGTTGGGCAGTTCATAGTAGCCCGCGTCTTCCAGGCAGAGCTGAGCCATCAGGTGCTGCGTCTGAACGTGGCGATGGTCAGGCAATGCCACCGCGCCACGGCGCACTCGCTCATCCAGCCCCGTGCCCCGGTCGACGAACAGAAAGTAGGTGGCGATGGAGTCGGGCGCCGCGGCCACGGCATCGGCCAGCGTCCGCTCCCAACTGGCCAGTGATTGCCCCACGAGTCCGTACATCAGGTCGAGGTTGACCAGAAAGCCCTCCGCGCGCAGCAACGCCATGGCCGCGGGCAGAAAGGCGGCTGCGTGCCGCCGCCCGGCGGCGCGCAGCACGTCGTCATCGGAGGCCTGATAGCCGATACTGACGCGGCCAATCCCGCGCCGTTTCAGAACGCGCAGGAAGCGCACGGCCGCTTCCTCGTCGGCGAAGAACTCCGGGTGCAACTCCAGCGAGCCGATATACGCCGGATTCAGATATCGCCGCGACTGCAAATAGCCCAGGAAATGGTCCAGCGCATCGGCGGGGATGAGGCTGGGCGTGCCGCCGCCGATGGTCAGGTAGGTGACATCCAACTCGGTGTGGCCGGCGTGGAAGTCGAACTCGGCCGTGACGTGTTCCAGGTAGCGAGCCACGGCCGCGCGCCGCTTCGGGCTGATGGCCACGAGATAGTAGCTGCAGAAGTCGCACACGCCCGAGCAAAAGGGGATATGGACGTAGGCGCTGTGGACGGTCGCCGGGTAGGGCGGCTCTGTGCCGCCATTCACTGGCCGTAACTCCGCCAGCGACGGATAGACGCTCAGGTAGTAGTAATCCAGGCTGTTGCGTCGCAGCGCCGGCGGCAATTCGTCCAGCCGGTAGGCGTCGTATCGGGCGCTCGCCGCCGCGATCAGGGGAGAATGGCCGCTCATAGGGAACGGGAGTCTATCACACCCGCCGCGGCGGCCGAAAAGCTACGCAATTCTATCTGAACCGGTCCTGTGCCGCGCCGTTCTCTGTGATAACCTCCGCTCATGGAAACTGACGCCCTCGTTCCGGCCGAGAAGCTCGACTTCCGGCGCGTGCTGCCCATCTTCCTTATCGTGCTGGTCGGCCTGCTGGGGCTGACCGTCATCATCCCGCTGCTGCCGCTCTACGCCACGGCGTTCGGGGCCAGCCCGTTCATGATCGGGCTACTAGGCGCAACCTACCCGCTGATGCAGTTCATCGGCGCGCCGATCCTCGGCCGCCTCTCCGACCGCTACGGCCGCAAGCCCATCCTGCTCATTAGCCAGCTCGGCACGCTCGCCGGGTTCATCCTGCTCGGCTTCGCCAATGCCCTGCCCATCCTCTTTCTCTCGCGCATCATCGACGGTCTGTCCGGAGCCAACATCTCGACGGCGCAGGCCGCCATCAGCGACGTGACGACGGAGAAGACGCGCACCCAGGGGTTGGGCCTCATCGGCGCGGCGTTCGGGCTGGGCTTCATCATCGGCCCGGTCATCGCCTTCGTCGCCCTGGCGGCGACCGGCAACGACTACCGCGCGCCGGCCTTCGCCGCGGCGGGGTTCTCGCTCCTGTCCATCCTGCTGACCGTCTTTTGGTTCGAGGAAACACTGCCGGCCGAGCGGCGCGGCCAGGACCAGCAGCGGGCCGCCCTGTCGCTGGGGGCGATGGCCGAGTCGCTGCGCCACCCGTCAGTGGGGTTGCTGCTGTTCCTCATTTTCGCCCAGCAACTGGCCTTTGGCGGCTTCGAGCAACTGCTGTCGATCTTCACCTTGAACCGGCTGGGGCTGAACGCCAGCGGCAACGCGGTCATCTTCGTTTTCGTCGGCATCATTCTTGTCGCGGTGCAGGGCGGGCTCGTCGGCCGCTGGAGCCGCGCCTACGGCGACCGGCGGCTAATCTTCGCCGGGCTGGCGCTGCTGGCCGTCGGGCTGGCGCTGATCGCCTTCACGCCGCGGCAACCGCCGCCGTGGTACTCGCGGGCGGAACTGGAGGCGGAACTCAACTCGCCCCAGACCGGCCCGAACGCCGAAGCGCCGGCGGCCACGGACACGGCCGTCGAGTTGCCCGACGACACCAACAACGGCTGGCTAGGGCTGTTGTGGATTCTGGTGGCGATGGCGCCGGTAGGCATCGGGGGCGGCATGCTCCAGCCGACGATCAACAGCCTCATCACCAAGCGCGTCGAGCCGCTGGAAATCGGCGGCATGCTCGGCATCTCGGCCGCCTTCCTGAGCGCAGCCAACGCCCTGGCCCCGGTCATGGGCGGAGCGATCTTCGAGGCGGTCGGTCCGACGGCCCTGTTCCTGATCTGGGGCGGGTTGATGGGCGTGCTGCTCCTCGTCGCCACGCGCCGGTTGACGCCCGGTCGGGAAGAGTTAAGCGCGCCCGGCCTCGCCCGTGGCGGGCACTAAGCCTGGTCGTAGGCTTGCCGCAGCCAGCCAAGCAGTTCGTCGTTGATGTCCTCTGGCCCGGCAACGCGCACGCGGTGGCTACACATGGAGTTGAAGCTGCCCGACACTTCCAGGCGGCCCGCTGGTTCCACGCCCTTGAGGTTGATGCCCACGTCCACCCGGCCCGCGCCCGGCTGCACCAGCGCGAACTGCTTCTTGCGCCGCAGGCTGACGTAGGTGCGCTTGGGGGCGATCTCCACGTCGTCGCCGAACCCCTCGACCCCGGCAATGAGCGCGTCGTAGAGCGGCCGCAGCGCCGCCTTCTTGCCCTCGTATTGCGCGTCGACGAAGTTCTCTACTTCGCCCGCCGCGCCCTTCAGCCGGTCGCGGGTGAAGATCGCCAGCGCGTTGGCATTGCCAAACGTCAGGCCATAGGTGTCGCTGTAGAAAGCGTGCAACGCCTTGTGCCCGGTCATCCCCGTCGCCAGCGCGCTCTGGATCAACTCATCGAGGCTCTTGCCCGTTTGGGCCTCAATGTTGCGAATCTGGGTCTGGGTTGCCTCATCCACGCTGCTCATGTCGTTCGCCTCCTGACAGAAGATGGCCATAGGATAGACCAGATGTTCGGGTTGTCAAGAAGACGATCATGGTAGAATAGGGACTCGATGGCACTGCTACCGAACGCAGAGCGGGCGCGAATCGATCCGCGCAAGCTACGCGACTATGCGCTCAACTTCGGCCACGATACCGGACAGTACAAGGCGGCATTCTTCGCGCAGATGGGCTATGTTGCCAAGCAGTGGCAAGATCTGGAACGGGACATTCGTGAGCAACACTTGAGCCAGCTTGGAGAGATAGGCCAGCTATCAGAACATGGCCAGAAGTATACGATTACCGCCCCGTTACGAGGGCCTTCTGGCGAACGTCGGTGGGTGACGACGGTCTGGCTGTTCCGCCCTGGACGAGATTTCGCGGAGCTGATAACGATTGAGCCGGCGCAGAGGCGTTAGGAGAAGTCGATGAACGACAACAATATCATCTTGCTCCAGACAGTGATTGTGATGACAGACTTATCTGATGCTGACGTGCTTGCCGGCGATGTGGGCGCAATAGTCGAAGTCTACGAACAGCCGACACTTGCCTACGAAGTCGAGTTCGTCAATCCCGACGGTAGTACGCGCGCTTTGCTAACCCTAAAGCCGAATCAAGTGCGTCCGTTGCAGGCGACGGATGTCCTGACCACCCGCCCAATTTCGCTGGCCGCCTGATATATCCCTACACCTTCAGTTCGGCCGACAGTCTCAGGAACGAGCCATACCGCTCCAGCGCCCCTTCCAGCGCGGTCCGCTCCTCGGCCGACAGCGGCCGGAACAGATTCGCCGCGACGACCACCCGATCCTTCTTCATCGCCCGCGTCCACGTCCCGACGATCTGCCCGTCGATCAGCACCGGCGCGCGGAAAATGCCGTTGCCCGCGTCCGGCCGCGCCGCGTACTCCGCGGCCAGAAAAGCGCTGCGATCCTTGTAGCCCACAGCGTACTCGTCGTAGACCGGCAGCAGGTGGGCCACCGGCCCCTGTAGGGCGGGTAGCCTATCTGCCGGGCGAAGCCAGTAACTCTGCCCGTCCACTTCCCGCCGCTCCAACTCCCGTTTCACTTCTTCCAACCCCGCCCGCGCCTCGACCGCAGCCAGACCCGACCACCACGTGAAGTCGGCCAGCGTCGCCGGGCCGTGGCTGGCAAAGTAGCGCCGCGCCAGTTCGGCCAGCGCCGCGTCGCGCGGCAGGTCGCGCCCTGGCGCAACCCACTCGTCGAGCAAGACGAACGTCGGCTGCTTGCCCTGGCGCGGGCCGAAGCAGAGCAGGCCGTCGAGCGCCAGACGGCCGATGATGTGGATACCGCGCTGCCCCGCCGTCGAGACGCCCGCCGCCTCGATCACTGCATACGCCGCGTGCCGCTCCAGCCGCTGCCCGCCCGCCAGCGCCGCCGCCAGCGCCTCACCGGCGCGAGCGAAGTCACCATCGGTCAGCCCCAGTTGCCGCAGCCGCCCGGCCATGCCGCGCAGGGTGCGCGCGGCCGACAGGCTCAGCAGCCAACGGACATCCTCCGGGGCGACGAAGTGGATCGTTCCCCGCAGCGGCCACGTTTTGACAATACGTCCCTCGGCCGCGGCCGCTTCGACGCTCACCTCCGTCGCCCCCGCCACGCGCAAGCCCAGCGCCCACAGCGAGCCGTACATGTCCTGCGCCTGCACCGCGCCAAAATAAGCCACGGCCGCGGCGGGGTCGGGGAAGTCGGGGTGGAGGAGATGGTGGGTGTGGAGGCGGTGGGTCAGCAAATCTGGATGAGCCATACGCTTGAAAACTGCCAGCCGTGTGTTTGCCCGGCGCGAAACTCAAGCAACTGGAAAACGCTTGCAATAAGTGCTATCATAGTGACGTGCATCAGCGCCATCGCCGGACGCTCAACGCTATTTTTTCCTCACCTGTTCCAGCAACACTGGAATGGCGAAGTGTCGAGGCGCTGTTTGTCGCTCTGGGCGCTACTGCTATTGAGGGCCGAGGTTCGCGAGTCAGGTTCGAGTTGAATGGTGTGGTTGCCACCTTCCATCGACCTCACCCGGAAAAGGAGGCCAAGCCCTATCAAATTCGGGATGCGCGCCGATTTCTTGAACAGGCAGGTATTGAACCATGAATACGATGACTTACAAGGGCTATCCCGCCCGAATCGAGTTCAGCGAAGAGGACGGCTGCTTTGTCGGCCACATTGTGGGCATCAACGACATCGTCGGCTTTCACGGCGACTCAGTTGCGGACCTGCGGCGGGCTTTTGAGGAAGCAGTCGATGACTACCTGGAGACTTGCGAAAAACTGGGGCGTTCGCCGCAGAAGCCCTATTCCGGCAACCTGATGCTCCGCGTCCCACCCGAAGTCCATGCCGCGGTCGCCCGAGCGGCCGAGGTGCGGGGCAAGAGCATCAACCAGTGGGCGGCCGAGGCGCTGGCGGAGCAGGCGGGGAAGTAGGGCTGACCCAGGAGCATTGGATTGTGTATCTGGTGGGAGCTGAGCAGGTGATATTGCTGCAAGCGCAGCATCACTGCGAATGATGTACTTGACCGGCTTGGTATACACGCTTGTCGGCTAAGCAGCAAGACTTCTTATTGCTGCAATGTCTTCCATCGTCACTGGCGTCTTATACAGCTCATTTACCAGCCACAAGCCGCTCTCCCGAATCCTAGAAACTGGCGAATAGCGCCCCAGCCAGCACGGTGAAGGACGGCATTCCACACACCACGACACGGTGGAAATGATTCTAGACTCCAATCGAAGTCGCGTCTCCCTATCATCGACGGGAACAACTACGAACCGAAAGGCTCGTCGGATATAGGTAGTGACTTCTCCCTCGACTTCCTGCTGTCGCTGGATGTCAATGTGACTTGTATGTTCTGCCCTCGCGGCGCGGGTCGTCAGGTCGAGGTTCCATTGATCAAGGAATGGATCTCGTTCCTTGTTCAATATCGCCCGGCCAATGTTCTTGCGGAAGATGCTGCGATCTTTGTTCTCTCGCAGGAAATGCTCCTTGAGTCGAGACGGTAGCTGGTTCCCTCCCGTGTGGCTGCCAACCCGCACAAGGCGATCCGCACCGTGACCGTGCTCGCCCTGCTCGTACAACAAGTAGATACCGTTGTCGGGGAGTTCTCTTGGGTTGAACGGAAACGCAAACGAGCGCAGTCGCCACAACAGGGCGTGAAGCTCTGCGCAGCTATTGCTCATTCAGAGCTCCCTTCAACGCCTGTAATTGCTTGCCAATCGGCAGGCCTTCCAGTGGAATCACATAGTGCTTAACATACGGAGTTAGATACTCACGGTACCTCTGACCGGCAAGGAAAATAAACCGGTCGCGGTCTAGGTCAAACCGGCTCTGCAATTGCCTCAGCACCCCGTTTGCCCACTCCTGCCGCTGCCGTGATGACATTTTAACCAAGGTCATATCATATGGCTCAATTTCAGTATCCAGATCAAGCAGACCGTGCTTCGCTGACAGAATGCCGATGTAATCGGGTCGCAACTGCTCGGCAAAGCGCAAAGACTTCTCAAACAGGTCGCTTATATACAGATCTCTGGCTTTGGATCGCTTTGTCCGTTTCTTGCTTGCGCACGAGACGAGAGCAACTTGGCGAGTTCTCACTTTAGGACTTCTCTTCCTTAGCTTGGCCTCTGCACAGCAACGAATGCAAGTCAATCATCTCTCAGCAACCAAGTGGCCCAGTGAGTCGGCCGCACAGCCAAGCGCGCCGCGGATGTCTTCAATCACCAACCGCGGATATGCATACAGCAATTCGGCTTCCGTCGCCCCCTCGCTCAACTTTCGCACGATCAACTTGACCGGAATCC
>CAZSOD010000045.1:0-23518 GCA_964608255.1 uncultured Ardenticatenaceae bacterium | reverse complement strand
AACCCGACAGCCAGGGCGTGGGCCAGGTCGTCGCCGCGCTCGTAGCCGACCAGCGCCTGGCCCGGGTGTAGCCGGGCGACAAAGGCGACGACGCCAGCCCAGCAAGCCGCGGCCTCGGCCGCGGGCGCAAAGACGTTGGACACGCCGACGACTTGCCCGGTCAGGTTCGCGGCAGCGACGGCGGCGATCCGGCCGTCGCGCTCGCCGGCCAGCAGCGAGAGTCCGGGCTCGGCCAGGATCGCCGGACGAAACACGCGGTCGGCTTCGGGCACGGCCTGGCTCGTGTGCAGCCCCGCCCACGCCGCCTCCCACACCGCCAGCCGCGCCGTGTCGTCGACAACCGACCAGACCAGGCCAGACGGGTCAGGCGGCGCGGGGTGGCCGGCGTCGCGCCAGAGCCACATGGCCTCGAAGAGGATCGCGAAGCCCAGCGGCCGCAGGTCAAGGCGGGCGAAGCTGTCCTTGACCGAGAACGCTGCCCGCTCCCCGGCCAGCTCGCGGATGAGGGCCATCTGCTCCGTTTCGGCGTCCAGCCGCAGCGTAACCGCGTTGGAGTAGAACGGCGGTACGGTGTGACGGTTGCGCCATAGCGCGGGGTGAAACTCGCCCGGTATGTCGTGGGCGCGGCAGACGGCGTCGCACCACAGAGCGTTGTTGCCGGCGCAAAGTTCGGCGGCCAGCGCGCTCACAGGGCGGGCTCGGCGGTCAGAGCGGCCACCGGGTCGCCCACGCGCACGCGGCCGCCAACCACCACCCGCGCCAGCGCGCCGATCGGCCCCAACCCGGCAATGGACTTGCCCTGCGCCGCTTCCAACCGGGCGCAGCCGGTGCGGCCCTTGGTAATCTCAATGACTGCGCCGTCGCCCAGGCGCAGCCTCGTCCCCGGGGGCAGCGCTTCGACGGCCAGGCCGGACAGGATGATCTGCTCGCCAAACTGCCCGGGCGCGGCGCGGTAGCCCTCCGCCGCCCGCGTCGCCACCCACTCGGCCGACAGCAGGTTAAGCTGCCGGGCCGGGTTGTGACCCGCCTTGCGGTCGCCGGCAATGCCGTGGTCGGCGATGAGGTCGGCCACGTCCCGCGCCACGCGGATGAAGTCGCCCAGCGGGTCGTCGTAATCGCGGTCGAGCGGTTGGTATACGATGCTCTCGATTTGGGCCATCGATTGCTCTCCTGGCGTCCCCCGCCCTGTGGATTGTGGCCGAAGTATAAGCGCGCCGCGGTTGCGCGCAAGGCAAGCGGCCGTCTGAAGCAGGCTTGCGGGTGGGCCACCGGGCTCCCTCGAGATGGGAATAGGGTTGGGAACCGCCCCCGAGTCAGGTGCTCAGTTCAATGACCGTTGTGCTAAATCTAGACAAATACTTGACAAACCGGCCCACCGGGTTTATGATGGGGGCATACTCGTCAGTAAGGAGAGACCTCATGACTAAAAACAACAACAGGCTGTGGGCCATCGTGACGCTCATCGTTCTGGTGGTCGCCACCGTCGTCGCCAACTATCTGGGCTTCCGGGCCAACACCGACACCGGCAATATCGCCAACCAGACGTTCAACGACGCCAACTACTTCTTCCCGGCTACCTACGTCTTCACCACCATCTGGCCGGTCATCTACGCCGGCATCCTCGGCTGGGCCGTCTACCAGGCGCTGCCCGCGCAGCGCGACAACGGGCGCTTCCGCGCCGCCGCGCCGTGGCTCATGGTCAACCTCATTCTCAACGGGCTGTGGGTGTGGGTCTTCGGCATGGAGGCCTTCGTCTCGACGCTGCCCATCATGGCCGCGCTCGTCTTCACGCTGGCCCTCGCCTACGGCAAGCTGCGCATCGGGCAGGCGAAGGTCGGCGGGTGGGAGCGCGCGCTGCAAATCCCGATCAGCATCTACCTGGCGTGGCTGACCGTGGCCACAGTCGCCAACATCGCCTCGGCGCTCATCGCCGCGGGCTGGAACGGGTTTGGCGTCAGTGCCGATGTGTGGGGACTGGTGATGCTGCTGGTCGGGGCGGCGCTGTGCGTCTTCCTCTATCGCACCTTTTACCGCGACGTGGTCTTTCCGCTGGTCTACATCTACGCCTACGTCGGCGTCATCGTCCGCTACAGCGACGAGCCGCTGATTTTGGCCGGGGCGGCTATCGGCGCGGTCGTCCTGGCGGCGCTGGCCGTCTTCCACTTCATCAACCGCCGCGGCCAGCCGGCGCTGGCGGCCGCCTGACCCGTAGCGCGGTCCCGTAGTCGCGCTATGCGAAAGCGCGGCTACGGACCGGCGGGGCCAATGCCCAATCGGGCCGCGTAGTTCGAGTCCGTGATCTCGTAGACCCACACCCGCACCCCGGCCGGGTCGTCGATGCCGAACGAGCGGTCGCCCCAGGGGTTGTCGCGCAACTCGCGGGCAACGGGCACGCCGAGCGCGGCGAGCCGGGCTAGCGCCGCCGCGGCGTCCGCGACGCCGACGCCCAGCATCACCGCCCGCCGGTCAAAGCCCTTCCAGTCCTCCGGGAAGCCGCCGGGTGGCGGCCCAATGATCTCCACGCTCCGGCCGGGCCCCAGGCTGATGATGCAGCCCGGGCCCTCGCCGTTGCCCCACTCCAGCGCCACCGGCAGCCCGAGCAGCGTCTCGTAGAAGCGGCGGACTTCGGCGTAGTTTTCGACGACGAGGATGGCGCGGGACTCAAGGGCGTGGAGGGTCATACCCTCTGTTCTAGCAGGGCGGCGGCGGGCCAGCAATCTGATGCCGGGCGGCCAGGCACGGCGCGGCAGGCATTTGCCCCGGCCCCGGACGGGAGCTATGATCCGTTCACCGAGTCACTTCCCGGGCGATACGATGGACAAATCAATGGCCGGTTCCGCAACCCCACAGAGCAGCGCCGCCGCCGCGGCCCGGGCCGCGGGCCGGTACGCGCTGGCGGCCGTGATGGTTGGCGCGGTGACCGTTGGCCTGTGGCTGCTGCGCGACGAACTGACCATCGCCAACGCTTCCGTGCTCTACATGCTGGTGACGCTCATCGCCGCTGTCCTTCTGGGCACCGGCCCGGCCGTATTGACCGCGGCCCTCAGCTTCTTCAGCTTCAACTACTTCCTCGTTGAACCCTACTACACGCTCATCGTGGAGGACACGCGGGAACTGCTCGACCTGGTTGTCTTCCTGGCCGCGGCCCTCATCGCCAGCCGCCTGGCCGCCTATGCCCGCCAGCAGGCCGAGGCCGCCGGACTCAACGCCCAGCAGCAGGATATCCTCTATCGCCTCACCAGCGCGCTGAACCCCATGACCGAAGCCCGGACCATCCGCGAGGAGTTGCGCCGGGTAACGACCGATGAACTGGGCGCGGCCGAGGTCAGCTTCTTGCCTGTCCGGCCGCCGGCGAGCGCCGACGCGAGCGGCAGCATCCTGTTCATCCTCCTCCAGGCCGGTGACGCCATCTACGGCACGCTGCGCGCCGCCTTCGCCCACTCCCCGACCCCCTCGACCTATCGGTTGCTTCTGGCGTGCGCCGGACAGGCGGCTCTGGCGCTGCAGCGCGTCGACCTGACCGAACAGGCGCAGCGCAGTCGCGCCCTGGCCGAGGCGGATCGGCTCAAGACCGCCCTGTTGCGCGCCGTCTCCCATGACCTGCGCACGCCGATCACCATCATCAAGACCTCGGCCGCCAACCTGGATGACCTTCACGATCGCCTTTCGGCCGCCGAGCAGCGCGATCTGAGCCAGACCATCCAGACCCAGGCCGACGCGCTCGACAGGCTGGTGGGCAACCTGCTCGACATGTCGCGCCTGGAGGCAGGGGCCCTCGTCCTAAACGAGGACTGGAACTCGCTGGAAGAGATCGCCGGCGACGCCGCCGCGCGCGCTTACCACACCCTGCGCGCCGAGCGCATCGTGCTGGAGTTTCCCGACGACTTGCCACTGGCCCGCTGCGACTACGGGCTGTTGCTCCAGGCGCTCAACAATCTGGTCGATAACGCGCTGCGCCACGAGCCGCCCGGCTGGCGGGTCATCATCCGCGGCCGCGCCCTGTCCGACGCGCTGCGCCTGGAAATCGTAAACCACGGCCCGACGATTTCGCGCGAAGAGAAGACGCGCATCATGGAACCGTTCTACCAGTCGCGCGACGGCGTCAGCGGCAGCGCCGGCCTGGGCCTGGCCATTGCCCGCGGCATTGTGGAGGCCCACAAAGGCAAGGTTCACGTTGAGGATACGCCCGGCGGCGGAGCCACTTTCGTCATAACCCTGCCTACGGAGGCGCGCCGGCCGTGATCATTCTGGTGGTCGACGACGAGCCGCAGATTCGCCGCCTGCTTTCAGCCGGGCTCACGGGTTACGGGCACGAGGTGCTTGAGGCCGCCAGCGGCGCCGAGACGCTGGCGCTGGTGGCCCAGCGCCGGCCCGACCTCGTCGTGCTCGACATCAACCTGGGCCAGGAGCCAAACGGGCTGGAGGTCTGCCGCCAATTGCGCGAGTGGAGCCGCGTGCCGATCATCATGCTTTCTGTCCGCGAGGACGAGAGGACCAAGGTGAAGGCGCTCGATGCCGGGGCGGATGACTATCTCACCAAGCCCTTCGGCATGGAGGAGTTGCGGGCCCGCATCCAAGCCGTGGTGCGGCGGGCGGTCGTGGAGCCGGGGGCTGTGAACGAGAGCGTGATCCGCAGCGGCGCGCTGGAGATCGACCTGGCGAATCGCCGCGTTCTGGTCGAGGGCGAAGAGGTTCACTTCACGCCCCAGGAATACGAAATCCTGAAGCTGCTGGCGTCCCACCCCGGCAAGATCATTACGCACAAGACCATCCTCAGCCAGGTCTGGGGCCCGGACTACGCCGAGATGACCCATTACGTCCGTATCTATGTCAACCAGATTCGCAAGAAACTGCGCGAAAACCCGGCGTCCGACATTCGCTACATTCTCAACGAGCCGGGTATCGGCTACCGCTTCACCACCCCAAAATAAACGCTCGACCCCGCTGCGGGCCGGGCGCAATTGGACCTGCTACACGCCAACGCGCCGAAGTTGCCGCCGGACCAACTAGAAATCCCCCCGTTGCGCCCGGATCGAGCCATCCATACACGATCCTTACACTCTGGCCCGGATCGACTGACACCTTCCTTATGGCTCCCCACCTACAATCTGTAGTGTGACGGCCGTCTGCCCGCACCCGGGCGCGGTCGTTAACAGGTAAAAACGCGTTCCGGTCGCTGGCCGGGCGCGGGAGTCATAGGATGACCACAATTATCCTGGTTGTTGACGGGGAGCCGCGTTGGACGCAACAGGCGGTGCACCTGGCCGGGGCAATGGCCCGCGAGTCGGGGGCCGAGGTCTTGATTCTTGAGATGGTCCCGGTCGCTCGCCTTGAGTATCTCGGCGCGGGGCTGCGCGAACCGCTGCTGAACTATGCGACGTATGAAACCCTTCATGAGCACGTCGCCACCATTCAGGCTTACGGCGTCGCGGCGACCGTCAGCACCTACGAATTCACCGACTACATCAGCGGGTTATGCAGCGCGGCCGAACAGATCAGCCCGCTGGCCGTCTTTGCCCCCGCGCCCCGCGCGCCCCTGCGGGCGCTGGCCGCCCTGCGGCTGTGGCGCCTGAGGCGAGGCGTAGGCTGCCCGCTCTATACCCTCGGGCCGGGCGAGCCGGCGGCCGTGCTCGTCACCGCGCCCACCGAGCGGGCAACGCCCGAAGCGCGGCCGGCGCGCTCGAGTCTGGGCGCGCGCTAGAAACCCAACCATGCGCGCCGCCGGTCGCGGTCGCCAGAAAGCCTCTGGCCGCCTCCTCGCCGGGACGTCGCGCAAGACCACTCAAAAGGATCATGGACACAATTTCGACTTCAGTCGCCGGGCGCAAGCGCCCCAATCTGTCTAACCTGTTGATCGGCCGGCCGCTGGAAACGCACACGCTGGCCCACCAGGTCGTCAGCAAGAAGGTCGGCCTGGCCGTCTTCGCCTCCGACGCTATCTCCTCGACGGCCTATGCCACCGAGGAAATCCTGGTCATTCTGGCGCTGACGGGCACGGCCGCGTTTCTTGGCCTCTCGGTGCCCATCGCCATCGCCATCGCCGTGCTGCTGGTCATCGTCACCATCTCCTACCGGCAGACCATCTATGCCTATCCGCGCGGCGGCGGCGCCTATATCGTCGCCCGCGACAATTTGGGCGAGGTCGCGGCCCAGGTGGCCGGCGCGGCGCTGCTGACCGATTACATCCTCACCGTGGCCGTGTCGATCTCGTCCGGCGTGGCCCAGATCGTGTCGGCCTTTCCGGGATTGGCCCCGTTCCGCGTGGCCCTGGCCGTCGCCGTCATCGGCTTCATCACCATCGTCAACCTGCGCGGCGTGCGCGAGAGCGGCACCCTCTTTGCCATTCCGACCTACTTCTTCGTCGTGATGATGTTCGTTACGCTGGGCGTCGGCTTCTATCGCTGGACGACCGGCACGCTCGGCGTGGTGACGGGCGTGGAATTCATCGAGACCACCGCCACCCCGCTGACGCTGTTCCTTCTCCTGCGCGCCTTTTCCAGCGGCTCAACCGCCCTGACCGGCATTGAGGCTATCTCCAACGGCATCACCGCCTTTCGTGAGCCGCGCAGTCGCAATGCCGCGCGAACGCTCATCGTGATGAGCACGCTGCTCATCACGCTGTTCCTGGGCATTACCCTGCTGTCGCGTCATATCCAGGCGATGCCCTCGCACCAGGAGACGATCATCTCGCAACTGGCGCGTACGGTTTACGGGGCGGGCAGCATCCCCTACCTGATGCTCATCGCCGGTACGGCGCTCATCCTGCTCATGGCGGCCAACACGAGTTACGCCGACTTTCCGCGGCTGGCGGCGCTGCATGCCGGCGACGGCTTTCTGCCGCGCCAGCTCACCTATCGCGGCGGCCGTCTCGTCTTCTCCTGGGGCATCATGACCCTGGCCGTGGCCGCATCCCTGCTGGTCATCATCATGGGGGCCAGCACCACGCGGCTCATCCCGCTCTACGCCATCGGCGTCTTCCTGAGCTTCACCATGTCGCAAACGGGCATGGTCGTGCGCACGTTAAAGATCGGCAAGCTCAAGCCGGGCGAGAAGATACAGGGCCTGGAGACGGTGATGGAGTACGACCCGGCGTGGCGGGTCCACCTGGTCATCAGCGCCATCGGCGCTGTGGCGACCTTCGTCGTCATGCTCATCTTCGCCATCACCAAGTTCACCTCCGGCGCGTGGTTCATCCTGCTGCTGGTGCCAACGCTGGTGTTTATCTTCTTCCGCATCCACCACCACTATAAGGACGTGGCCCAGGCGCTGAGCATGGAGAACACGCGCGACCTGGTGAAGACCAGCCGCGTCATCACGGTGCTGTTGGTCGACGGGGTCCATATGGGCACGGTGCAGATGGTCAACTTCGCCAAGTCGATGGGCAACCCGTGGCACGCGGTTCACGTCGGGGTGAATCAGGAGCGCACCGCGGCGACTCAGGCCCGCTGGCAGAAGTTCATCGGCGAAGGCGAACTGGTCACCATCCCGTCGCCCTACCGGCACCTGGTCGCGCCGATTCGCGAGTACATCATCAGCTTGTTGCAGGACAATCCGGACGCCATCATCCATGTGGTCATGGGCCACCTGTCGATGGACACGCTTCTGACCCAGGCGCTGCACCAGAATAGTTCGCTCATCCTCAACATGGGCCTCAACGGTTTGGAGCGCGTCGTGGTCACGATCGTGCCGGTGCAGATTCATCAGAACGGGGGCGAGGTCAACCGCAACGTGCTGACGGGCGAGCAATTGCGCCAGGCGCGAGAAGCGCGGCAGTTGGCGGAACATGCGCCGGCGGCGCGAGTCGCCGAGAAGAAGGGGTAGAGCCGCCGGGCCGCAACGAGCCATCAGGCGGGTCGCCCCCCGTCCCACCCGCGGAGCGCATTGAAGCGCGTTACGACGAGCGAAGAAGGTTCGTAGTAACGCGCTTCAACGCGTTGTTCCCATTTCCCGGCCGCGATCAGGCTGGAATCCACAAGCGAAGCGCCTGTCTCTGGCCGCCCCACCGGCCTAATGCCGCTTGCCCCCACCCCCGGCTCATGCTATATTGCAACGATTGCCGAGCGAGCAAACCGCCCGATTGTGTAACCCAATTGCAAGCGCACAGGTGAAAATCCGAAAAGCATACGGCGGAAGCTAGGCGCGCCAAGCCGCCTGCTTCCGCCGCGAAAAGGACTGAGTATGTCAACAGAGAGCCAATCCCCAACGCCCAAGCGCACCGTGTCGGAGATGCTTATCGGCCGCCCGCTGGAAACGCGCACGCTCGCCCACCAGGTCGTCAGCAAGAAAGTCGGCCTGGCCGTCTTCGCCTCCGACGCCATCTCCTCGACCGCCTACGCCACCGAGGAAATTCTGGTGATCCTGGCGCTGGCCGGCGCTGCCGCGCTCTGGCTCTCGGTGCCCATCGCTATCGCCATCGCCATCCTGCTGGTCATCGTTACCATTTCGTACCGGCAAACGATCTTCGCCTATCCCAACGGCGGCGGAGCCTACATTGTGGCCCGCGAGAACCTGGGCGAGACGGCGGCGCTGGTGGCTGGCTCGGCGCTATTGACCGACTACGTGCTGACCGTGGCGGTGTCAATCTCCTCCGGCGTGGCCCAAATCGTCTCGGCCTTTCCGGGGCTGGCCCCGTTTCGCGTGGCCCTGGCTGTGGCCATCATCGCCTTGGTGACATTGATCAACCTGCGGGGGGTGCGTGAAAGCGGCACGATCTTTGCCGTCCCGACCTATTTCTTCCTGGCGATGATGGGCATCACCCTGGTTGTCGGCTTCTATCGCTGGGCGACAGGCACGCTTGGCGTGGTGACGGGCGTGGAGTTTGTGGAAACCACGGCCGCGCCGCTGACGTTGTTTCTGATTCTGCGCGCCTTCTCCAGCGGCTCGACAGCCCTGACAGGCATCGAGGCTATCTCCAACGGCATTACCGCCTTCAAGGAGCCGAAGAGCCGCAGCGCGGCAACCACGCTGACGGCAATGAGCAGTATCCTGATCGTCCTCTTCCTGGGCATCACCTTTCTGTCGCGCCACATCGAGGCCATCCCATCGCACACTGAGACGATCATCTCGCAACTGGCCCGCACGGTCTTCGGCGACGGCAATCCGTTTTACCTGCTGGTGATTGCCGGCACGGCGCTCATCCTGCTCATGGCCGCCAACACCAGCTACGCCGACTTCCCCCGACTCGCGGCGCTCCAGGCGGCCGACGGCTTTCTGCCGCGCCAGCTCACCTATCGCGGCGGCCGGCTCGTTTTCTCGTGGGGCATTGTGACCCTGGCCGTCGCCGCTTCGCTGCTGGTGATCGTCCTGCGCGCCAGCACTACGGCACTTATCCCCCTATACGCCATCGGCGTCTTTCTGAGCTTTACCCTCTCGCAAACCGGCATGGTCATCCGCTTCCGGCGCATCAGCCGGTTGAAGCCCGGCGAAACGCTCAAGGGCATGGATACCCATCTGGAATACGACCCCCACTGGCGCACCCACATGATCATCAGCGGCGTCGGCGCGATCCTGACGTTCGTCGTGATGGTCATTTTCGCCATCACCAAGTTCACCTCGGGCGCCTGGTTCGTTATCCTGATCATCCCGACGCTGGTTTTCATCTTCTCGCGCATTCACCTGCATTACAAGGACGTGGCCCAGGCCCTCAGCCTGGAAAACGCGCGCGTCAAGCGGCCGGCAAAAACGACCCACGTCATCACCGTCCTGCTCGTTGACGGCGTCCACATGGGCACGCTCCAGATGGTCAACTTCGCCAAGTCGTTGGGCGGGCCGTGGCATGCCATCCACGTCGGCGTCAACGAGGAAAAGGCGCGCATCACCCGGGAGAAGTGGGAGAAGTACGTCGGCGAGGGGGAACTGCGGATCATCGACTCGCCCTACCGCCATTTAATGGCGCCGATCCGCGGCTACGTGATGGACCTGCTGGAGAATGACAAGGATGCTATCGTCCACATCGTCATGGGCCACCTGGCGATGGACTCCGTGTGGACGCAGGCGCTGCATCAGAACAGCTCGCTCATTCTGAACCTGGGCTTGACCGGCCTGGAGCGCGTTGTGGTCACCATCGTGCCGTTGCAGATCCGCCACGATGAGAACGGTGACGCCGGGGCCGTGAACCGCAACATGTTGACGAGCCAAGACCTGCGCCGGGCGCGCCAGGAGCGGCAGCGCCACGCGCTTAGAGCCCGGAAGCCCGGCCAGCCGCGCGAGGAAGCTGAGGAAGAAGAGCCGCCGGTCAGCTAGCTGACCGGCGGCTCGCGCCGCGCTACGGCAGACAGGCGTAGCTGGCCGTCATGCCGACTATCGAGACTGAGTCGCCGCCCAGCACGGTCGTACCGCCGGTGTAGGGCGCGTTCGAGACGAGGTCGATGGTCACCGCGTCGGCGCCGGAGGCGACGCCGGCCAGCGTGAACGTCAGAATGTCGAGTTCCTCGCCTTTGCCGGAGCCGAGCACTGTCTGCGTCTGCGACACCCCACCGGCCGATACGGTCACGTCGACCGGCCGCTGGCCCTTGTCGTTATCGACCAGCGCCAGCTTCACGGTAATCGTGGCCTCGCCGAGCGGATTGGGGATGTCGAGCAGCAGCTGGCGCGCCGGCGTCCAGCCCTGCGATACGTCCCAGTAGACCTGGCTTTCCGTGCCATCCACCAGTCTAAAGACGTTGGCGTATTCGCGCGTCGTCTGATAGGTGGGATACAGGATGAACGCCCGCGGCATGTGGTATTGCACGCCTGACTTTTGCAGGAACCAGCGCCCGCGAATGTGGGCTGAGGCGGGGTTTAGCTCGGCTCCGTACCAGAGCACGCCCCACGTCTGCTCGGCCGGGCTGGTGACCGTGCCGACCTGGACGAACTTGTTGTTGGGATAGATAAAGCGCACGTACTTGGCCCGGCCGTAGTCCTTGCCCGCCAGTTGTCCGTAGAGGCCGACGATGGGCTGCGTGCGTGGCAAGACGATCTTGGCCAGAGCCTTGTGCTTCTTGTCGCTCCCCATGCCGATGCCCAGAATGTCTGTCAGGGTATAGCTCCCGCTGCCCGCCGGGCAGATGCTGGGCGTGATCACCACCTGCGCGTCGTCGTCGTCCGCTACCGGCACGCCGCCCGTCCCCTCGCCGGCGGCGGTGATGACGTTCGTGTGCAGGTCCTGGGGCGGGAATCCTGAGCCGCTGACCGTCGCCACGAACTGGCAGCTATAGACCTCATCCTCGGCCAGCGCGACGGGCGGCGTCAGGTTGCAGGTAGTGGATTGGATAGGCCCGGCCACCTGGGTTACGTTGCCAAACACGCTGTCGGTCAGGCTGCTCAGCGTGACGGGGCCGCCGCCACTATTGGTGACCTGGATGCTGAAGGTTACATCAGCGCCGGGGGCCACGACCAGCGTCGGGCTGGCCGTCTTCACTACCTCAATGGCCGGCTTCACGTTATGCACCGTGCACGTTACCAGCGTGCCGTCAGGCAGATCGACCGTGGTCGGCAGCGTGGCGACGTCAAACGTCGTCGTCGTGATCGAGCCGTCGGTTTCGCGCACCAGTTTGGTGCATGTGGCTCCGGCAAAGGCGTAATCCGGCTGCACGACCTCATTCAGCTCAAACCGTGACGGCCAGAATTGCGGAGAGGCCTGTGAGTCGGGCCACCAGGTCCAGAAGATGTTGCCGGTGCCGTCGGTCGTTGCCGTCTTGATCTGGCCTATCGCCGCCGCGTCGCCGGCGGGCGCGGGCAGCTCCCAGTCATAGTTATCGGCCGGCTGGCCCGGCTGAGTAATCGACACCGTACCGCTGAATTGCCAGCCCGCGCTGGCGCTGTAGCCGACGCCGGTGTTCACCAGTTTCGTCACGGCAAAGCCCGACGACTTCACAATCCGCACCACGGCGGCATCGTCGTCGCTGACGGGCGTAGCGCCCAGACCCGTACCAGAGCCGGTCACGGTGTTGGTGTGGACCGTGCCCACGACCGTCCGGTCTAGCGTCGCCTTGAAACTGCACAGGTAGTTGCCGCCGAAGGGAATGGTCTGCGGCAGCGCGCAGGTGGTGTCGTAGATTGCCGGATTCGCCGGGTTGGCGATGTTGCCAAACTTGTCGTCGCTCAGGGACGTGATGGTGACCGGCCCGCCGCCAATGTTGTTGACAGCCACCGAGTAAATGACCTCGCCGCCCGGGTCGAACAGCAGCGTCGGATCAGCTACCTTGACCACCTCAATTTCCGGTTTGACGATCTTGATATCTTCGGCGTCCTGAGCCGGCGTCTGCTGGGCGTTGCTGCCGTCGGTGTAGCGGACGTAGACCGTGTTGGTCAGCACCGTGTTGGCCGCGTTCGACGGCACGTTGAGCACGGTCGCCTGGAAGCGCACCAGGAAGGTGTTGTTCGACGTCGCGTTATCGCCCGGCGTAACCGTATTACCCGTCCAGGTCAGCGTCACGTTGCCGCCGTCGCCGCCCGGGGCGATGATAGTGGGCGCGCCGGGCAGGGTGCCGCTGAAGTTGGCGGCCAGCAGCCCGCCGCTGCCCGCGGCCGCGGTGATGACTTGCGCGCTACCGGAGACGTAGGCCAGCCCGGCGGGCAGGTCGTCGTCAACCACCAGATTGCGCGTCGCACCCTCCGGCACGGTCACCAGCAGGTTGTAGGTGACGGTCTCGCCGATGGCATACTCGTAGGGATCGGGCGCGACCTTGTCGATAGTCGGCGCGGCCGTGGTCAGCGTGGCCGGATCGCTGCCGGCGTAGTCATTGATGCCGCCCGAACCGTTGCGCTCGCCGTTGGCGTCGCCGGTGCCGCCGGGCGTCGTGCTGCCAGTGCCGTTGTTGGCCGTGCCGGCTGCCGGCAGGCTGCTATACCGCACATTGGCCGTGTTCACAATGCTCGACCCGACCAGGGCGCTGTCGAGGAGCGTCACGGTGTAATCGACCGTCACTGTGCAGCCTGGCGTCATGACCTCAATCGTCAAGTTGACGCCGGCCGCAGTCGAACTGTTGGCCACCCCGGGCGCGAGCGGCGTGCAACCGCTGAAGGCCGTGGACACGCTGGCCGTATTGAGCGACAGCCCCGCCGGCAGAACGTCGGTCAGCACGACGTCATAGGCCGGGGAGATACTCGTGCCGGTGGCATTAGCCATCACCACGCGATAGGTGGCCGTCCCGCCGGCGTCGGCCGGGCTGGGCGGCGTTTGTAGCGTCTTGTTGATGCTGTTGGCGCAGGCGGTCGGTGGAGTACCGGTCGTTGTGCCGAGGCAAGGTTCGGCGATGACCACGTCGAGGTTGCCGGAGTTGCCGCCGACATCCGCGCCGTTCAGATGGGTCACGAAGGAGTTGGTGCGCGTGTCGTTGTAATCGTTGCTGCCCGTGGCCGTATTGTCTACCAGGGCGTTGAACTCCACGACGACATACTCATTATCGGCGTCCCGGTCGCCATTGGTCAGCGCGCCAAACTTGAAGAAGATGTCGGTGCCGGTCTGGAAGTTGTCGGTGTCGGTCGTGGTGCTGTTGCTGCTGCCGATATTGGCGTCGGCCAGCAGGCAGTTGGCCGAAGCCGGCATGGTCGGGATGGTCTGCGTGGCGTTGTTGCCACTGATCGTACAGGTAGCGGCGTCGATTGCCGGCACGTTGTCCCGGTTGGCCGACGTGATACCCGTCCCATTAGCTACCAGCGCCACACGCGCTGTCCCATCGTCGAGGAACGTTAGCCCGGTCGGCAGGTTGTCCTTGAACTGGGCGTTGTTGACTATGCTTTCCGGCATACGCCACACGAGACGATAGCGGACGATCTCGCCAATGGTGACGCGCTCTGTGCCGCTGACCGCGCTCGTGCCCGTCTCCGAGGTGGCGACGAGATACTTGGTGCGCGCCCCGGACGGCACTTGCGTCTGCGCCTGGTCCGTCCTGTCCGTCACCGTATAGTCGGGGCCGCCTTCGGCGCCGCTGAAGTTGAAGAGCGTCGCCGTGTTGAGGATCGCCTGGTTCGGGGTGACGTCATCCCGCAACTGGAGATCGAAGGTGATGATGGCGATATTGCGGCCGGTAGCGACCGCCGTGCCGGTGGCGTCCTTGCCCGGATCGAGCCCGGCGGTCGGGCTGGCCGTCGGGCCTGGGTCGGTCAATTCGATGTTGAAGGCCAGCGGCGGCGCCCCGCCCAGGTCAGTGTAGGGAAACGCGGCATATGTGCCATCGGTGACGCACAGGTTCACACCCCCGGCCGGAACCTGGAAGCCGGTGGGGATGTCGTCGCGCACCTTCACGTCGAACGCGCCGGCGCGGCCGATATTCTCGACGACAATGGCAAAGGTGACGATGTCGCCCGCGTCAATGGCGCTTACGTCGCTGCGATAGCGGGTGGACAGGTTAGCCGAGGTCGTGGTCGAGCCGCTGAGCCGCGGGCACGCTCCGCCCGGCGCGCTGACAGTAACGCCGGCAGGCAGCGGCGGATCGGGGTTGAAGGTGTCGGCCGCCGGGTTCGAGGTGGTGATGACACCTTTCCGCAGGGCGACGATAGCCGGCTGCTTCAGCAGAAACTGCACGATGGAGTCGGCCACCTGGCTATCGGCGTTGGTGGAGCCTTCGGCGGCGCGCGCCTGGTTGGTCAGGAATAACCCGTCGGCAAACGGATCGTCGCTGACCGTCACGGTGATGAGCAGGTCAATCAGGCTGCTCTCGCCCGGGTCGACATCGAAGTCGCCATAGGTGAAGATGACGCTATTGGCGTTGCCGTCGGTCGAAAGCGCGGGCGAAACCGCGCCCGGCAGGAGGTGAAAGGTGGACGATGGCCCAAGGCAGGCCGCCCCGCTGGCCGGCAGGCCGCAAATGGTGTTGCTGAACGCCGTCACCGTCGTCGCTTTCAGCACCGGCAGGGGCATGTAGTCCTCAAGGACCAGGTCCTCAAAGTCGCTAGTCGGCAGCGAGTAGCGGATGCGGAAGGTGATCGTGTCTAGCGGCTCAACCTGGGCCTGAGCGCTGGTGCAGGGTTGGGGGCTGCACACGGTGCCGTCGATGGCATAGATGGTCTTGGTCAGCACGCCGCGTGCGATGGCAATGCCGGCCGCGCTGTCGTCGCTCTCGCGCTGGCCGGTCGGCGTCAGGTCGGCGTTGTTCAGCACCGCGCCGTCGAAGATGACGCGATTCGTGAGCGTGTCCCCCTGGTCAACGCTAGGGTCGCCGGAGGGGAAAACGTCACTAAACTTGTCCTGGATGATCGTGCGGAAGACGAGGGTCGCCGTGGTCGCTCCGTCGTCGAACGGGTCGCAATCGTAGTCCGTTCCGCCGCCGGCCGGCACGCAACCGCCAAGCAACTGCCCATCGGGCCGGCCGCGACTGAGCAACTCGGCCGACAACTCGAACGTGATCAACGTCGTGCCGTCGTTGGCGGCGGGGTTGTTCGTGTCGCACTCCGGCCCGGGGCCGCCGGTGTAGTTACAGTCCACGTCGACGTTACCCGCGGCCATGGCCGCCGCGGGCAAGGTAAAGCCATTGCCGCTGACTGCCAGCCGCGGCGCGAATGAACTATCAAAGCGCTGGCCGTCGGAAAGGGTGTCATAGGCGAACAGATCCTCGAAAGCGAAGTAGTCGGAGATCTGCATCGCAAGCGTATATTCCAACACATCGCCAGGGGAATTGTTGCCGTCGGTCAGGTTGACGACCGACTTTTGGATGGCCTGTGACTGGTCTTCCAGGATGTGCTCCGGCGCGCCGGCGGTTGTCTGCGTTGATTGCACGGCCGTGACCGGATCGCGCGGGTCGAGCGGGTCCCAGTCCCCTTCCGCGGCGGCCTGGTTCTCGGAAAGGGCGTCGTCGCCGGTCACCGCGTTAAGTACGGGCTGGCCGTTCGCGTCCAGCAGCGGAATGTAGAAGTTGAATACGACCTGTGCGTCGATGGCGGCTGCTGTGCCGGTGACAGAGGCGAAGGTGCAGACCAACGCGCCGCCGGGGGCGGTCGTCGAGGGCTGGGTGCCGCACGTCGCCGCCGGCGTGGTGCTGGCCACGCTCAGGAATTGCATGTTGTTCGGGAGCAGGTCGGTCACATCCAGGCTGGTGACGGGCTGCCCGTTGGCGATATTGACGTTAAGCTGGTACTGGCGCGGGAAGTTGGGGCCGGTGGCCGTCTCATCTTCCGGGCCGATGTAGACTTTGTTCAGTGTCAACAGCGTCGGCGTCAAGGTGGACTGGACAAACGTCCCGGTGACAGCCGGGTCGGAGCCGGCATTATCGAGGGGATCGAGGCCATAGCGAAAGACGCCGCGGCCGCGAATGGGCAGCGGCGTGCTCATGTCGGCGTAGTTGCTGAGCGTGGCGCTGATTTGGACGTCAGCCGGGGGCTGGTCCGCAGTGAAAGAGCCGAAAGGCATTTCCAGGCTAACAAACTGCCAGGTAAAAGATGGGTCAAAGCCTACCGGCAGCGGGGGACAGGTGACCGTCAGGCTGGGCACGAATGGATGGTTGATCGTGCCGCCGGGCGCGCAGGTCAGCGTCTGGGAGGTGACGGTAGCGCCCAGGTAGGTGGCGCTACTGAAACCCAGGCCGTCGTTGGAGCCGGCCAGACTGGTGCCGTCCGCGCCGCCGATGGGCAAAAAGAGGTCGATGTACGGACCGTAACCCGTTTGGCTGCCCACGCCCGTATTATCAAAAGTGGCGGTAAATGTAACCGGCTGGCCAATGAAACCCGAAGCCGGTACACCGAGAGTCACGGTCGGCGTCGCCGCCGCCAGCGCTGGCCGGACCAGAACGGCGAGCAGGCCGAGCATGAGAAACGCCAGCAACAGGCTGCGGCTGCGAGAGGTGGAGTGAAACGCCGGGAACATGGGAACCTCCTGTACAAGCCCTGCCGGACCTGACCCATAACTTCCGCCTGGCGTAAGTAGTTAAGCCGGGCCTGGCAGGATAATTAGCCCAGTCGCAATGACTGACCCAACCGACACTATAAGGCTGATGGTACTAAGTCCTAAGCCCCCTAACAATATGCATTCTTGCTTATTTGGGGGGAAAAGAGCGGCGCGAAGCGTGCATTTGTCGCGCCACATCCTGGCCTGCCTGCCACGTTCTCGCGCCTCTCGCAGCGCTTTGGCAAACGTCTACAGGCCAGCATCGCCCGGGCGGGCGAAGACGCGAAAACCGACGGTGTCAAAGCGCAGGGCCGGGTCGACCTGCGCGCGCCAGGTAACCCGCAGGTTGCGCTCGTCGCTGGGCCAGGCGCCGCCCCGGGCGATTCGCGTCTGGCTATCCTCGCCCCCCTCAGCGCTCGACGCCGTCCACTCCCACACGTTGCCGGCGGCGTCGGTCAGGCCGAAGGGGCTATCACCAGCCGGGGAGAACTGGCCGACCGCCGTGGTGGTTCCGGTGTGCATGGCAAAGTTGGCGAGGCGCGGGCCGGGGCGGGCGTTGCCCCACGGGTAGAGGCGGCCGTCTGTCCCGCGGGCTGCTTTTTCCCACTCCTTCTCGCCGGGCAAGCGCAGCCCGGCCCATTCACAGTAAGCGTGGGCGTCGTACCAGCTGACGGCGACGACCGGATGGTGCAGCCGGTCGTCGATGTGGCTCCGCGGCCCTTGCGGCCGTCGCCAGTACGCCCTCTCCACGTCTAGCCAGCGCCCCCCGGCCCAAACGCGGGCGAACCCCATCTCCTCGGCCGTCGTCCGATAGTCCGTTGCCTCCACAAAGCGCGCGAACTGGGCGTTGGTGACAGGCCCACGCCCGATCCAGTACTCTCCCAGGTGCAGCGAGCGCTGCGCCGCTTCGCGTCCCGGCTCCGGCCCAGCCGCGCCAAACAAAAATGCCCCGGCGGGTACGCGCAACAACTCGATGCGCGACCGGTCGTGCAGCCGCCGGTCGGCGAAGGCGCGTAATTCCGTGCCGTCCTTGGCCGGGTGGCCGTTGGCCGGGCGCGACTGCGGCGGGCGACCATCCAGTCGCGCCAGCAGATGGTCAAGGCCGCGCCGGTACTGGTCGCGAAAGGGCACGTTCTGGTAAGCCGTCCAGAGCGGCGGCGGGCGGCTGGGCGCGACGTCGAGGGGGATAAAGCGCATCAGCCGCTGGTGCTCCAGGCTGATGGCCACGTTGGTTTCCGTATTGACCCAGGGCGACGCCGCCGCGGCCGGTGTCAGAACCAGGAGGTAGAAGCTGCTGGCCTCCAGGCCGCGGTTGATGGCGTCAACCCACGTCTCGCCCGGGGCGATGCTGTCCGGCGCCAGCCACACCGACCAGCCTTCACCGCGCAAATCGGCCGCCAGGCGGTGGGCGAAGACATCATCCTCGTGGGCGTGGCTGATAAATACCTGGCGCGGGTCGCGGTTCGGCCGCACCGGGATGGGCGGCACGGGCGGAGCCTTGGCAAACTCGCGCTCGTAGGCGCGCGGCTTCTCGCGGCCGAGCTGGGCCAGCAGGTCGGCCGTCCGCCCCGCCCGCTCCAGATGCAGGATCAGCTCGCGCCCCTTGGCATTCTTGGTATCGCCGCCGAGATTATCAAAGTCGATGAACAGGTTGAAGCAGAGCGTCTTCAGCCCGTCAAGGGTGTAGTGGCTCTCCAGGAATTGCAGGAGTTGGGTGCGATCTTCAGCCATGCGCTCCGCCCACGTCGTGTTGTAACGATACAACAATTGTAGCTGTCGCGCCGGCCGATCGGCAAGGCTGGAACCGATTTTTTTACAAAGCCGGGTGAATGGCTGCTGAGTCTTATCCCAATTTTCTCTGTGGCCCAGCCTGACCCAGCATAGAATACGCGTGCCGCCCGGCGACCGTGTCCTCACGGCTCCCCGCCGTCAATCCTCATCGCTGCGGCCGACTTCCCGGCCTCAAGAACAATCGTCTAACGATCGGAAGAGGAGAGACAAGATGCTCAAGCCTATTCGCCTGTTGTCCCTGTTCGCGCTCCTGGTGCTGCTCAGCGCGGCCGTATCAGCTCAGGCCGCGCCGCTGGCCGTGCGCGTTCGCGTCGCCCATCTCGCCCCCTTTGCCGGTTCCTCCGCCGCCAAGCTAACCGTCACGCTCGACGGCGCCCCCCTGGCCGCCAACCTGGTCTACGGCGACCGCACCGACTACCAGCCGCTCGCGGTTGAACCCGGCGAACACACGATTGTGGTAGCCCGCGACGGAGCGCCGGTGCTGAGCGCGCCGGTGACGTTGATCGAAGGCGACCAGTCCATCCTCATCATCGGCGACGAGAACAAGGTGCCGCTGGCGGTCTGGCCGCTGGACGACACGGGCCCCGACCCGTCACCCGGCGCCGGTCAGTTGCGCGTGGCCCACGCCGCCGCGCTGGGGGCGACCATCGCCGAGACTGAAATCGACGTGTGCAGCCAGACGGGCGGCCTCTTCGACAATAGCGCCGCCGGGCTGCGCTATCGCCGGACGAGTTTTTACCACCAGTTGCCCCCGGCTGCTTACAACCTGAAGATCACCCGCTACGCGGCCAATACCCCCTGCGGCGGACCGACGCTGTTTAGCCTCGCCCCGGTATCGCTACCGGAAGGCGCGCGGCTGACGCTGATTCTGGTTGGTGATGGCAACCACCAGCCCTATGGGGGCTTCACCTTCGCCGACGGCTTGCTGGACGGCGAGAGCCCGCCGGTTTCTAACAGGATTTACCTTCCGGCCGCGCTTCGTTAGCCCGCCGCGAATGGCAATTGACACCGGCGCTTGCGAGCGAATACGATTGGCGAAAGCGCGGAAGTAGGTCACAATAAGCGGGCCAAACGAAGTGTGGCCCCACACAATCAGGAGGAAAGCCTCATGGAACATCCACAGCTTGGACCTATTGGCGGCCGGGGCGGCAAGCCGTTCGACGGCTACAGTATCCCCCAGGGCGCGCGCCTCACGGCCATCCACATCTATGCCGACTGGGTAATCGATGCGCTCCAATTTGACTATACGCAAGTGGACGGTACGGCAGCCGGGCGACCGCCTGTTGGCGGCCTCGGCGGCCGCCACTACGTCTTCTACCTCGACCCGGATGAATACTTGACGGGTATCAGCGGCCGGTGCGGCTGGTACCTCGACTCCATCCGCTTCCATACCAGCAAGCGCGAGTCCGACCTCTTCGGCGGCGCGGGTGGCGAGCAGGAGTACCGGCTCATCGCCCCGCCGGGCTATGAGGTCGTTGGCCTGTTGGGCCGCGCCGACTGGTATATCGACGCACTGGGGCTGCAACTGCGCCCGATCGCCCTGCGCGACGGTCTCGTCGAGGGCCTGGCGGTGGCCGACGAAGCCGGCGCGGAGATGGGCCCTGAGGCGGCCGAGGAGGAGTTGGATGCGATCATCGAGGCGCTATCGGCCGAGCTGGCCGCGGAAGGCGCGGCCCGCCGCGCGTCCGGGCTGGAGGCGCGCGGAGATGCGCTAGCCGACATGGCCGGCGAACCGGAAGCGATGCTCGGCGAGTCCTTTTCGTCCGGCGATGCGGCCGAACTCGAGGCCGCCGTGCTGGAGCAAATCGCCGCCGCCCTGGAAGATGAGATCGATGCCGAACTGGCCGCGGCCGATGTCGAGGCGGCCGAGAGCGCAGCCCTGGTCGACGATACCCATGATATGGCGGTCGTGGCCCTGGCGGCCGGCGTGACCAGCGCCGCGGAGGTTGAAGCCCTGGAGGCCAGCGCGGCGCTGCGGGCCATCGCCACGCTGGAGAATATGGAGCCGGGCGACGAAGAGACTGTCGATCTGCAAATGTCGACCCGCATCGCCATCGACCCGATGACCGGTCAGGCCTACGCCGTGGTGGCCGCAGCCGCGTCGGAAGTCGATGATAGCGCGCCGCGCGACGATGAGAACCCGGAGGCGTGGTTCGAGCTGGAGGACGAGGGAGAGGCGCTCGACGCCCACGTGGTCGTCAGGCGCGCCGCTATCGCGTCAGAGGAGGCGATCGCCGAACTGGAGGAGGCCACGGTGGCCGAGGCCATCGCCGCGTACCGGCACGGGCAGAGTGACGAGGGGGTGGTCGACGTAACCGTCTACTCCCAGGTCAGCGCGGAAGGCCGCGGCGGGGAATCCGTGGTGACGATCATGGCCGTCGCCAGCGAGCCGGCCGCGCCGGCCGCGGCTGAGGAAAGCCCCGAGGCGGCGGTTATGGTTACCGACGCCATCGAGGACGAAGACGACGTTGCGTTGCTGGAGGAGGAGGCGGTCGAGGAAGCCATCGCCGCCCTGGAAGAGGACCTGGGCATAACCCTCGATGACGCCAACGTGACGATCTACACCGGCACGACTCGCGATGAAGCGGGGCGTCTCTATGGCGCGGTCGTGGCCGTCGCTACGCCGTTGTCCGGGGCCGTGCCGCAAATGGCGGCGACCGACGAAGCCGCCTACCGCGGTCCCGCCGTCATCCAGCTCAGCGGTACGGAACCGCGACCGGGCGATCTACAGATTGTGGAAGGCATCGGGCCAAAGATCGCCGCGCTGCTCATCGACCACGGCATCAACGACCTGGCGGCGCTGGCCGACACGCCGCCAGACCGCCTGCGGGAAATCATGACCACCGCCGGCAGCCGCTTCCGGCTGGCCGACCCGACCACGTGGCCGCGTCAGGCCGCCCTGGCCGCCGCCGGCAATTGGCCCGCCCTGACCGAGTTGCAGTCGCAGCTGAAGGCAGGTCGGGAATAGATGAACCCGGCAAGCCAGCGGGCGGCCTGCGGCCGCCCGCTGGCTTGCCGGCAGAAGCTGCTTACTGGTTGTTCGTAAAGCCGCACGTCACGCTGGCGCCATCGGCCAGCGTCAGGCGGACCCCCGCGCCGGCGGGCGTTGGGTTGCCCCCGTTGCAAGTGGCGTTGCCGAACGTCCAGCCCGCTTTCGGCGCTTCCAGCACGTTGTAGGTCCCGGCCGGCAAAGTCAGCGCTTGCTGCTGGCCGTCGTTGAGGGCGGCCGTGGCCTGGGCGTAGATTTGCACCTTGTTCGCGTCAATATCGGACACATAGACCATGTTGCCGCGCGCCAGAAGGCCGTTCGGCCGTGAGAGGGTCGTCGCGCCGCCGGTCTCGCTCCACGCCGCCACGAACGCCCCCGTCGGCGTCAGCTTCTGAACGCGGTTGTTGTAAGTATCCGCCACGTAGACATAGCCATCGTCGGCGGCATCCACACCCACCGGCAAGTGGAACTGCCCGCCGCCTGATCCGTCCACGCCGAACTTGCGCACAAACGCGCCGCTGGCGTCGAAGACCTGGATGCGGTGGTTGTTAGAGTCGGCCACGTAAAGCAGTCCGTCGGGGCCGAAGTCAAGGTGGGCCGGATAGCGAAACTGACCGTTGGCCGAACCTAACGTCCCCCACTGCCGCAGATACCCGCCGTTGGCATCGAAGACCTGGATGCGATGATTCCACGTGTCGGCCACGTAGACGTTGCCGCTGGCGTCGACCGCCACCCCGTTGGGGTAGTTGAACTGGCCGTTGCCGCTTCCCACCCCGCCCCACTTGGTCACGAAGCCACCGTTGGTATTGAAAGCAGTGATGCGGTGGTTGTCGGTGTCGGTGACGTAGAGCAGGTTGCCAAAAATGGCGATCTGATTCGGCCGCAGAATCTGCCCATTGCCCTTGCCGCGACCACCAATCTGGGCGATGAATTGACCGGTGGACGAGAGCTTGGTGATACGACTACCGCGGTGGTCGCTGACGTAGAAGTTACCCGCGCTGTCCGCTTCCACATCGCGCGGCTGGCGGTACTGGCCGTTGGCCGAGCCACGCCGGCCCCAGGCTGTCTGGTACCCGGCGGCGGTGATCCAAAAGCCCTGGCCGCCGGCCGGCGTCGTCGTCTTGCCGAGCGTCAGGGTAGCGCTATTGACCGCCGCCGGGTCGCCCTGGGCAAGGGCCAGCGGAGCAAGCAGCGCCAGCAGGCAGACGAGCGCGGCCAGCATCAGCAGGCGGCGCGTATTACGGTACTTTCCACTCACGTCCATCTTCGTTTTCTCCTTCACCACATGAAACGAGCAGTATGACAGACCGGAAGCCGCCCGGACGCATGGAACGTTGCTACGGACAACGGTTCGGCCGCACGATTTCGGCCGGGCGGACGCACCCTGCGGCCGAGGCAGTGTAACATAACATCGCGCTTCGTCGCAATAGGGCACAGGTATTTTGTCTTATGGCCGGGTATATTTCCGGGTCAGAATGGCCATAGGGCCGGGCGACTGAGCCGTGGCCAACGCTCTGTTTCGCCGCCGGGCGCGGAAGGGGTCGCTAGCCCTGTTCAATCGGGCGGCCGAGCCGGCTCCACTCGCTGTAGGAGCCGGCGTAGAGGCGGCCGGGCGGCAGTCCGGCCCGCGCCTGCGCCAGCAGGTTCACGCACGCCGAGACGCCTGAACCACAGTAGAACACGGCCTGTTCAGGGGGCGTGTCCCCCAGGAGGTCGAGGAAGTCGGCCAGCAGCGCTTCTTGCGGGCGCCAGCGGCCGCCGTCGTCCCAATTGGCCGCATAGGGCCGGTTGGCGGCGCCGGGGATGCGCCCGGGCACCGGGTCGAGCGGCTCCACTTCCCCCCGGTAGCGCTCCGGCTGCCGCGCATCGACGAGGAGCGGCGCGGCGTCGATTTCGTCCAGCGAAACCAGCCAACCGTCGCGCGGCGCGCCGCTGAA
>CAZSOD010000044.1:0-23587 GCA_964608255.1 uncultured Ardenticatenaceae bacterium | reverse complement strand
CGATTCCGCCGACCCTTCCACCCACGAAGGCGCCGCCGACGGCCACGCCGCCGCCCGCGCCCACGTCGCCGCCGGCCGCCACGCCGACGGCCGAGGGCGGCGTGGTCGCCTACGAGCCGCCCGCCGTCGAGATAGACCCCGACGTTACCCCCGAACCCTTCGACGACGTGGCCCAGCCACCCTACGCCGAGAGCGAGTGCAGCGACAAGTACCCGTGTAACGACGACACGGCAGGGTGGCAGGCGCGGATTCGGGTGCCGGAAGGGTTCGAGGCGACGGTCTTCGGCCGCGTCGAGGGCCAGCCCAACGTGCTGACCTTCGGGCCGGACGGCCTGCTCTATGTCGGGACGATGGCCGGCGAAATCTTCACGCTGGATGAGGCGGGCGAGCCGACACTCTACGTGGACGGCTTCATTGCCCCGGCCGGGCTGGCCTTCCAGCCGGGCACGGAGCGGCTCTACGTCTCCAGCCGGGTCCTCGACCAGAACGTGGACGGCGAGGCCGAGGTGGCGGTGGTCGAGGACGGGGTGGTGACACCGCTGATCACCGGCTTGCCCTGCTGCTACACGGCCATGCACTCGGCTAACGGCATCGCCTTTGGGCCGGACGGCTACGGCTACGTCGCCGTGGGCGGCCGCGCCGACCACGGCGAAGTCCTGGCCGGGCCGAATGCCGGGGAGCAGGACGAGCGCCACCCGTATGAGGCCAGCATCCTGCGCTTCAGCCCCGACGGAACACAGGTCGAGACCTACGCCCGCGGCTTCCGCAACAGCTACGACATCGCCTGGGATGCTGACGGCCACCTCTTCGCCACCGACAACATGCCCGACTTCGGCCCGCCGGAGGAGTTCAACCGCGTCGAGCCGGGCGGCGAGCACGGTTACCCATGGTTTGACTGCGATGTGTGTTTCGCGGCGCCCGACGATGTGGAGATAATCCCGCCCATCGCCACCTTTGTGCCCCACTCCGCGCCCACGGGCGTCACTGCCTACCTCGACGACGAGTTCCCCGGCTACACCAATAGCCTCTTCGTCACGCTGTGGAGTGCCTTCCCGGAGGCGCAGAAGGTCGTCTGGTTCGGGCCGGACGGGGAGGGGCGGGCCGACTTCGCCACGGGCTTTGCTGCGCCCATCGACCTGACCGTCGGCCCCGACGGCGCGCTCTACGTCGCGGACTGGGCTACCGGCCTCATCTTCCGCATCGCCTACGTTGGCATGTAAGAAGTTCGCGCAACGCGCGCCAAGTAGGCAAAGGGCGCAAAGAAGATCAACATTCTGTATTGCGCCCTTTGCTTCTTTGCGCGAGCTCTCTGGAAATCTGTCGAATCTGCCCAATCTGCGGATAATACCCTCATGTTCGATCCGCAACTCATTGCTGAGCGGCATGCGGCCGTGCGCGAGCGGCTGGCGGCGGCCGCGAGCCGCGCCGGGCGCCCGGCCGATAGCATAACCCTGGTCGCCGTCACCAAGACCTGGCCGCCCGGCCTGGCCATCGCCGCCCACGTCGCCGGGCTGCGCCACTTCGGAGAGAATCGTCCCGAGGAGCTGGCCGAGAAGCGCCCGGCGGTCGAGGCGGCCCTGGGCGGGGAAGCCGGCATCCGCTGGCATCTCATCGGCACGCTGCAAAGCCGCAAGACGCGCCTGGCGGCCGACCACGCGGACGTGTTCCATGCGCTGGAGCGGCCCAAGATCGCCCAACGGCTGGCAGCTGAGCTGCGCGAAAATGGTCGCACTCTGCCGTCGTTTGTCGAGGTTAATCTGAGCGGTGAGAGGACCAAATCGGGACTGGATGTGAGCCGTTGGGAAGAGGACGCAACGCAGCGCGCCGCAGTTCGTAATATGCTAGCAGGTACAGGTGCGCCGCTGCCGGTCATCGGCCTGATGACAATGGCCCCGTGGGACGCCGCGCCGGATGCGATCCGGGCTGTCTTTCGGCGCTGCCGCCAACTGGCGGAGTGGCTATCCGATGAACTGCCGGGCGCGCCGCGACTGGCGCTGTCGATGGGCATGACCGATGACTTCGAGATCGCCATCGAGGAAGGGGCGACCCACGTCCGCGTCGGCCGTGCCCTTTTCGGCGAGCGTATGCGGGAGAAATAAAGCGGAGTAACCACCGTTTACAAAGATTTCACCGATTACGTTCTGAGAATCTGTGGTTCTTTTAAGGAATCTGTGGTGAATTACTGAGGTGACATGACTGTTGTCAGTATCATTAACGCCCTATTTATGGTCTTTTACGTCATGGTGTTCGCCAATATCATCCTGTCCTGGGTGCGGCCGAACCCCTATCACCCTGTTTGGGGGCCAATCATTCGCGTTGTCTATGCCGTGACAGAGCCTATCTTGAACCCCATCCGGCGGATGATGCCGGCCATGGGCGGCCTGGACTTCAGTCCGATGGTTGTCCTTCTCCTGGCGCGTCTTCTCCAGGGCGTGCTGATCAATCTCGTTATATAAGAAGCTCGCGCAATAGCGTAAAGAAGCAAAGGGCGCAAAGCAGCACCACCTGCTTTGCGCCCTTTTGCTCCCTTGGCGTACTTTGCGCGAGCTTGTTTCTTCTATCTCAGCCCGGTCAGCGCGCGGGCAATGACCATGCGCTGAATTTCGCTCGTGCCCTCGTAAATCTCGGTGATCTTGGCGTCGCGGAAGTAGCGCTCCAGCGGCATTTCCTTGCTATAGCCCATGCCGCCGTGGATCTGGATGGCCTGCGTCGTCACCCACATAGCCGTCTCGCTGGCGAATAGCTTGGCCTCGCTGGCTTCCATCGAGTAACGACCGCCGCCCTTCGCCGCCATCTTGGCCAGCGCCGCCTGGTAGATCAGCAGCCGGCTGGCGTCCACGCGGCACTTCATGTCGGCCAGCTTGGCCTGAATCTGCTGGAACTCGCCGATCTTCTGCCCGAACGCCTCGCGCTCTTTCGCGTAGGCCACGCTGGCCTCCAGCGCTGCCTCGGCAATGCCCAGCGCCTGCGAGGCGATGCCGATGCGGCCGGCATCGAGGACGGTCATGGCGATCTTGAAGCCCTCACCCTCCGCGCCAAGCCGGTTTTCCACGGGACACTCGTAGTTGTCGAAGATGATCTCGCTCGTGGCGCTGGCGCGGATGCCCAGCTTCGGCTCCTTCTTGCCGCGCGTGAAGCCCGGCTGGGTCGTGTCGATGATAAACGCCGTCACACCCTTGTGCTTCTTCTCCGGCTGGGTCATCGTGAACAGGATGATAAAGTCGGCGTAGGGGGCCGAGGTGACCCACGACTTGCGGCCGTTGATCACGTAGCACGTCCCTTCCGGGTTGAGCACGGCGCGGCTTTTCATCGTCCCCGCGTCGCTGCCGCTCATCGGCTCCGTCAGGCTGTAGGCGCCGATCTTCTGCCCGCTGGCTACGGGCACCAGGTACTTGCGCTTCTGCGCCTCCGTCCCGAACTTCAGCAAGCCGTGGGCATAGAGCGAATTGTTGACCGACATGATGGTGCCATGGCTGGCGTCGGCCTTGCAAATCTCGATCATCGCCAGCACGTAGGCCATCGTGTCCATGCCCGCGCCGCCGTACTCCTCGGGCACCTCGATGCCCATAAACCCAAGTTGGCCCATTTCGCGGATGGTTTCAAGCGGGAACTCGCCCGTCTCGTCATGTTCGGCGGCGATTGGGGCGATGGAGTTGCGGGCAAAGTCGCGCGCCGCCTCCTGGATCATGCGGTGCTCGTCAGTGATGAACGGGAACATGGGAACTCTCCTGTGCCACCGGCGGGCGGCGAAACGTGCGCCGGCGCGAATGCGTCAGATAGTGGTCAGACTCTCGGATACTGCGCCCGTGGAACTACTACGCTCCAGCGCCACCCGGACATGATCCATGAACGTGGCGAAGTCCTGTGGCGACAGTTCGACGCCGTACTCCCAGCGGCGGCGTTCGGCCAGCCAGTAGCGGCCATCTTTCGAGTGAAGCAACTGGTTAGGGAGTGCCGGGCGGCTGGGTGGGCCGATGCGCGAGCGCACCGACCGGTCATAGATTTCAACCGGGTTTAATCGGTGAAATGCCAGTTGCGCGTTGTCGATCCAGTGCGCGGCGTCATCCGGCGGCATAAAGGTAAACAGGTTCAGCCGGGCCCCGTCCTGGTGCAGCTCGGTCGCCAGGCACAGCCACTTGGCCGAGACGCGCCGCTCGCGCCCGCCGCGTGGATAGCCGCTGAGCTTGAAATACCAGTTGAGTTGCGCGAGATTACCACCCCAGGCGATGGCTGGCTCGGCGCTGCCCGGCGCCGCGCTCGCTGCCCAGCCGTCGGCGGCCGGCGCCTTCCGCGTATCCCGTACCGATATTCCCCGCTCATCGAGCACGAGACTCAGGCCGCTGTGCCAGACACGCTTGAGGAGGTTCTCTAGCAGCCAGATTAGCAGCACGGCGATGGGCAGTCCGCCGGCGCACGACAAGAAGACGGCGTAGTCCTGCACGGCCGGCGGAGCCAGCGTGTTCAGCAGTCCGAGGACGATTTGGAAGCCCAGGAAGTAGGCGAGAAACAGCGAGAGAAAGATGACTAGCCGGATGCCGCCATGCTCCTGGTCGGCATGCAGTACGATGGGCGGGCGCTCCACGGCGGGCATGAAGCGGATTGTAGCATCCCCGTTGCGTGCGGCAACCCTGTGTGGAGTCGAGGTTGCCTAGCCCGCGGCCTGTTTAACCGTCCTGGGTCATTGCCAGCCCAACCCCTTGACAAGCCGGGGACGTGGCCTATAATGTAATTAGTCGGCTAAGTAAAGATGGCAGAGCAAACGGCGGCAATGAATGACACATTGGGGCACGTCCTGATTCAGGTGTGCCGCGCTCACCGCAACAAAGCGGCCGAGTTGCTCACGCCGCTCGATCTGCACCCGGGTCAGGAATTCTTGCTCTATAACCTCTGGAACGAAGACGGTGTGGCGCAATCGGAACTGGCGGAGCGCCTTGGCGTCCAGGCGGCGACGTTGACGCGGATGATCGACCGCATGGAGAAGGGAGGTCTGGTCGAGCGGCGCGTCGATGCCAGCGATCAACGTGTCTCGCGGGTCTATTTGACGCCTCAGGGGCGGGCACTGGAGCCGGCGGTATGCGCCATGTGGGACGATCTGGAACGCGCCACCTGTGCCATGCTGACAGTCGAAGAGCGCGTGTTGTTGCGGCGGTTGCTGCTACAGGTCCGCGACAATCTGCACTAAGCCGGCCTCTTTTTTTGCGTCGGAACTTAGCCGGCTAATTACCGTGTGGTAACCTGGTGAACAGAACGAACGAGGGAGAATGACATGAATGATCGGGTGATTCTTGTAACTGGAGCGACAGGACAACAGGGCGGGGCCGTGGCGCGCCATCTGCTGGCCGGGGGCTGGAACATACGCGCACTGGTGCGCCATCCAGGCAAGGAGGCCGCACAGCAACTGGCGGCGCAGGGAGCGGAGCTGGTCCAGGGGGACCTCAATGACCGCACCTCGGTCCAGGCGGCGCTGGAGGGGGTCTATGGCGTCTTCAGCGTCCAGAATTTCTGGCTGCCAGACGTCGGCTTCGACGGCGAACTACGGCAAGGGCTGCTGTTGGCCGACGCAGCCAGCAGTGCCGGAATCCGCCACTTCGTCTACTCCTCGGTTGCCGCGGCCGAACGAGGTATGGGGCAGCGCCACTTCGAAACCAAGTGGCAGATCGAGCGCCACATCCACGCACTCAACCTCCCGGCGACGATCGTGCGGCCCGTGGCGTTCATGGACAACTACAATTGGTCGCGCCCCCAAATCTCCAACGGCGTTTTCCAGAGCTGGGGTATCCGCCCCGACAAGACGCTCCAAACCGTTTCCGTCGACGATATTGGCGGCTTTGTCGCTCTCGTTTTCGCTAATCCGGAGGAGTTTATCGGCCGAACGGTGGAACTGGCTGGCGATGAGTTGACCGAAGCGCAGATGGCTGAGGCGCTGAGCCAAGTCATCGGCCGTCCGGTGGCCGTTGAGGTTCCGCAAGCGCCGGACGGCTTTACGCCGGACGCGGAGCAGGCAGCCATGTTCGCCTTTTTTAACGGCGAGTCCTATACCGTCGACATTCCCGCTATCCGCCGGCGCTACCCGCAACTGAAGACGTTTGAGCAGCACCTGCGGGCGGGCGGCTGGGAGAACTTGCCTGTCCTACCCATTCCTGAAGGTAACGGCTGGGGCGACTAACACAGAGCAACGGGGGAGATGGGTTCGCGGACTCGTGGGGCGCGGACGCGGTAAGGTGGAGCAGATTCCAGCGGCACAGGCGTTGACCCTGGAAATCTGCTCCGTCGGCCGCCTCCGCGACTCAATTCGTTTGGCGTCGATGTGGATTTAAGCCGTTAACCGGATATGAATGCCCGACGGATCGACCACGCGCAACTCGTGGCCATCACGCTCGAACGGGTAGTCCGCGGTGCTCAAACGCGCGGCGATGGCATCCAAAGCAGCCGCGTCTGGCTCGCGGATTTCGTACCAGAGCAACCGCGCTGCGTCTTCCGGCGCGGGCGGCAGACCAACTCCGGCCCACGTGTTCGTCCCAAAGTGATGGTGGTAGCCGTTGGCCGACAGGAACGACGCCCCCGAGCCGTAGCGCGTCATCAAATCGAAACCGAGCCGGTCAATGTAGAACTGCTCGGTCTGTGGAATGGAAGCCACTTGCAAATGGATGTGGCCCATCATCGCGCCAGACGACAGGCCGCGCCACGCTCCGGTGCGCGCCCCTAGGACGCCCTCAAAGTCGATCGGGTCCACCGTCATCTTCAACGTCCCGTTCGGAAACTGCCACTCGTCGCGCGGCCGGTCGCGGTAGATCTCGATGCCGTGGCCGTCAGGGTCGGTGAGATAAATCGCTTCGCTCACGGCGTGATCGGCATAGCCGCTAATCGGCCCGCCGACCTCAACGAGGTGAGCCAGCGTGTCGCCCAGATCGGCGCGCGAAGGCAGCAGCAGCGCGAAATGGTAGAGGCCGGTCGCCCGCCGCACTCGCGAAATGCCGGGCTGGCCGTGGAGCACCAGCAGCGTCTTGCCATCCACGCCCATCTGCGCGACGTTGCCGTCGCGGGCCAATTCGCGCAGACCAATCACGTCGCTGTAGAAGCGAGTGGAGCGGTCCATATCGGCCACGGCCAGGGCGACGCGGCCGATATGGGGAAGGGGCATCTGGTCAATCATAGGTCAGCCTCCGGTAAGTATTGTAACATGGCCCGGGCGAGCCGAGGGGAACGTCTTTGCCTCTGATATCCTGTCGTTTACGGCAGTCTTCCACAACGTCGCGCAAGCCAGACGAGGGCCTTGTCATTCCGCTCGTGCAGAATGGCTTCGTCTTGCCCTCGTCTGGCCCTCTTCGCGCCACGCAAACCGGTGTGGTCGGGCAGTTACGCCACTTGCGCGGCCTGCGCCTCCGGAACCTGCACCAGCTCAAGCTCGATCTCGATTGTGACCTGCTCGCCGACCAGCAGGCCGCCCGTCTCCAGCGCCGCATTCCAGGTAAGTCCCCAGTCGGTCCGATTGATAACGGTCGAAGCCGAGAAGCCGGCGCTGATGGTGCCCCAGGGACTCTTGGCGACACCCGAATTGACCACGTCCAGCGCTACTTCGCGGGTGATGTCGCGAATGGTCAGGTCGCCGATCAGCTTGCCGTGGTTCGCCGACTCCTGGACGACGCGCTTGCTCTTAAAGATCATCGCCGGATACTCGGCCGAGTTGAAGAAATCAGGCGAGCGCAGGTGGTCATCGCGCTTGCTATCACGGGTGTTCACGCTGTCCGTGTAGACCTTTGCCTCAACGGTCGTGTTGGCGGGCGTCTGCTCGTCATAGTTGACGGTTGCCTCAAAGCGCGTGAATTCGCCGCGCACCTTGCTGATCATCATGTGTCGAACCGCAAAGCCAACGTGGCTGTGGGAATTATCTACTTGCCAGGTCATGGGTAATCTCCTATCTTTTATATCTTCGTCCCGTTTTGCATGTGGACTACAGTCCGCTTATCTGCTATAATATTAGCGGACTCAAGTCCGCTTGTCAAGGGCAATCTGAAAACTGGTTGGGCGGCTTGAAACAGGGGTGTAATGCAACGAATTGATCTGACAACCATGGAAGAAGGAGGCGCGGCCGAGCGGCACGAGCGCGCCGATGCTGCCGCCAACCGGGCTCTGATTCTCCAGACGGCTGAAACGCTGTTTGCGGAGCGGGGGGTGGCTAACGTATGCATGGCCGAGATCGCCGAAGCCGCCGGTGTGGGCAAGGGCACGCTCTACCGCCGTTTTGCCAACAAGGCGGAGTTGTGCCTGTCATTAATGGACCGGCAAATGGCTGATTTCCAGGCGGCGATGCTGGACCGCTTCCGCGTACAAACGGCCGAAGGCGTTGCCTACCTGGAGCAACTGGCGCGCTTTCTGGAGGCGCTGGTGATCTTCACTGAAAGCCATTCACCGTTGCTGGTCGAGGTAGCGCGCGGCGATCTCCTCCACTCGGAGCAACGCCTGAAGCTGCCTCACTTCTGGCAATACATGACGGTTAGCGCGCTCCTACGCTCGGCCGCCCGCCGCGGCGAAGTTGACCACGAGCTGGACCTTGATTACCTCGGCGAGGCGCTGTTGGCGCCGCTGGAAATCGACATCTTTCGCTTCCAGCGCGATGTGCGCGGTTACTCCGTTGAGCGAATTGGATCGGGGCTGCGGGCGTTGGTGGAACTGCTGGGACCGACTGAAGGCTGACGGGCCGCGCGGCGCGTGCTACACTCCGGTCAGGAAACGACTGACCAGGAGTCATACCGCATGAGCGCCACGCGACAGAATGGCGCGCCGCGCGGGCAGAGGTCGCTCGCGCTGCTTCTTGGCGCGCTACTATTGCTCACTGGCCTGGGTTCGACCCTCGCGGCTGGCAATCGCGGCCGCCAGGCCGCTGATTACCCCGCCTTTGGCGTTGTCTTCATGAGCTCGGCCGAAGATCGCGCGCCGGGCAGCGGCCGCACGCCGGCCTCGCTCGAGCAGCAGTATCAGAACGGCCTGGCGACCGGTGCGGCCTGGAATCGCTGGCCCATCTACTGGTTCAACGTCGAGCAAAGCCCGGGCGTGTTCAACTGGGCGGCGCAGGACGCGACCGTGCAAGCCGATATCGCCCACGGGCTGGAGCTCAACGCCATTCTGCTCGGCACGCCCGGCTTCTACACATCAGGTGACAGCGTGCGCGCCAGCCGCCCTCCACGGCCGCGGGCGGGCGTGCTTAGCCTCGATGCGCCGGAGCGGGCTACGCCGCTTGGTCTCTACGAGCCGGTCTTCGCCGATGGCAGCGACACCCTTGGCCCCAGCAAACAACCCAACGCGGCCAATAAGTGGGCCATGTTCGTCACCGCCGCCGTGAACCGCTACAAGCCCGGCGGCGCGCTGGCCCAGGCTAACGGCTGGCCCGCGGGCGTGGGCGTCACTCACTGGGAGATGTGGAACGAGCCCGATCTCGACATCTTCTGGGACGCCAGCAAAGAGGACTACGCGCGGCTGCTAAAGGTCGGCTGGCTGGCGGCCAAAGCGGCCGACCCCGGGGCGCAGGTGCTCTTCGCTGGTCTTGCAAATTCCAATAAGAAGGGCGATTACAGCTTCCAGTACTACCGCGACGTGCTGACCATTCTCGCGGCTGACCCCGGCGCCGCTCCAGCTGGTTACTACCACGATATCCTGGCCACTCACAGCTATTTTCACGCCTGGAAGTCGTGGTTCCACGTCTACCGCGCGCTGGGCACGATGCGCGACTTCGGCTTCGAAAAGCCCATCTGGCTCAACGAGTCGGGCGTGCCCGCCTGGGACGACTATCCCGGGCCCGTCTGGGACCCGGCCAGCGCCCTCCGGGCGACGATGGACGAGCAGGCCGCCTACACCATCCAATCCGCATTCTATGCCTTATTCGCGGGGGCCGACGCGGTGTTCCATTTCCAACTCTACGACGGCTGCGGTAATCAACCGGCGGGGACGAACTTCCCGCCCCACAACGGTGAACTGTGCGACGCGAACGGCCAGTACCAGGGCAAGCCGTGCGCCGGGGACGCCAACGGCCTTTTCCGCAACCCAACGGACATGAGCTGCTTCACGCAGCACCCGCAGCCGGGCAGCGCGCGGCCGAACCTGGCCGCGTTCCAGGTGCTGACCACCTATTTACAAGGTACTGAACCTTACTGGCGGCGCCGGGAAGGGCAACCGAACGCCTGCCCGATGGAGGCAACGAATGGCGGCATCTACCAGACGCCGCCGCAGGAGTGGATTGCCTTTTACCGGGCGGCGACCGGCGAGCGGATCATAGGCCTGTGGACGCTGTGCGACCGGTCGGAGACGGCAATCATCGACGCGACCAGCCCTGACGGGCGAGCGATGCTGGTTTTCCCCGACGGTGGGACGCAGACCATCGCCGCCGTGGACGGCCACTACGCTATTGAACTGCCACCGGCGACCCATCGTAACCCATTCCCGGGCGGCGCGTCGCCCAACCCGATCTTTCCCATCGGCGGCATGCCGGTCTTGCTCGTCGAGAAGGACGATCGCGCGCCCAGCCTACCTTTTCGCGTCTTCTCGCCTTTCGTCACCGGCGCGATTAACTTTCCGTAAGATAGGGAATTAACGGAATCCCCTAAGTTCCACAGATCATCGTTCAAATCCGTGGACTCTCTTTATCTGACTGCGAGGCGCACGTGGAAAACCCGATCCTGCTGGACTTTCCCTATAGCTTTGAGACGGAGCGACTGATCATCCGCGGCCCGCAGCCTGACGACGCAGGGCCGCTGCGCGCCGCGGTGGTGGAATCACAGGCCGAGTTGAAACCGTGGATGCCATGGGCAGTTGACGTTCCAAGCGAGGAGTGGTATCGCATGCGCGTCCGCGAAGGACGGCTTAAGTTCTTAGCTCGCGAGGACTTGTGGATGATGCTGACGCTGAAGGATGGCGGCACCCTTATCGGCGGCAGCGGGCTGCACCGCATCGAATGGGCGGTGCCTAAGTTCGAGATCGGCTATTGGGTGCGGACGAGTCACGCGGGCCAAGGCTACGTGACGGAGGCGGTGAACGGCATCGCGCGCTTCGCCTTTGAGACACTTGGAGCGCGGCGGGTGGAGATTCGCTGCGATGTGAAAAACGTGCGCAGCGCGGCCGTGGCCCGTCGCGCCGGTTTCACATTGGAGGGCACCTTCCACCACGACGCCCGCGACCACTTCGGCGCGCTGCGCGACACCTATATCTTCGCCAGGGTGCGGCCAGACTAAGCGGATTGATCCGCAGATTCAGCGGATGGGGCCGATTTCAGAGCGTCCTGCGGCGATTGTCTGAAATCTGCGAAATCGGCCCCATCGGCCGATCTTGCTTCTTTGTCGCCTACTCCGCCCCGTACATGGCCTCGATCTCGTCGAGGTGCATGTCGCAGACGACCTTGCGCTTGAGCTTGAGGGTCGGCGTCAGTTCGCCGCTCTCGATGCTGAATGGCCGCGACAAAAGCGTGAACTTGCGCACTTGTTCCACCCTGGCGAACTGGGGGTTGACGCTTTCATCGATCTCCGCCTGAATCGCCTCGATAACCATGGGGTGCGTGTGCAGCTCGCTGCCTTCAATGCCATTGGCCTCGGCAAAGCGCTCCGCCTTCTCCGGGTCGAGCGTCAACAAGGCGCACAGGTACTTGCGCCCCTCGCCAACCAGCACCGCGTCGCCAATCAGATCGATATTCTTCAACGCCGATTCGATGTTGCGCGGGGCGATATTCTTGCCACCCGAGGTAATGATGATGTCCTTCTTGCGGCCGACGATGCTCAGGAAGCCGTCCTCATCGAACTGGCCGAGGTCACCGGAGTGGAGCCAGCTGTCCACCAGCGTTTCTTGCGTCGCGGCGGCGTCCTTGTAATAGCCCAGGAAGACGTTAGGCCCGCGCAGCAGGATTTCACCGTCCGGGCCGAGCTTGACTTCGCTGCCCGGCCATACTTGGCCGGTTGTGCCCAACTTGGTCGCTCCGGGCCGGTTGAAGGTCGTCGGCCCGCAGCCCTCCGACTGACCATAGACTTCATAAATGGTGACATCGAGGCCGCTAAAGAATTCCAGCACGCTTTTGTCAATTGCCGCCGCGCCCGACACCGCGATCCGCGTCCGGCTGAAGCCGAGCAGGGGCTTCACTTTGCTGAACACGAGGCGGTCGGCCAGGCGGTATTGGACGGCCTGAAGGCCATGCGGCTGCCGGCCGCCGTTGCGCAAGGTGACGACCTCGCGGCCGACGCTCTGTGCCCAGTCGGCGATCTTCTTTTTCGCTCCTTTGGCCTCACCCAATCGCTCCGAAACGCGCGCGCGGAATCGTTCCCAGACGCCGGGCACGGCGAAGAAGACGGTGGGCTGCACCTCGCGCAAGTTATCTGGCAGCTTGGTCAGCGACTCGGCATAGTAAACTGGATAGCCAACGGAGGCCGCCGTGTGAATGGTGAACATCTGCTCGGCGATGTGCGACAGCGGCAGATAAGAGAGCAATATATCCCCGGGCGTTAGCTTGAACAGGTCCGCGCCATTGCGAGCCGTGGACGCCAGATTGCCGTGCGATAACATGACGGCCTTGGGCGGGCCGGTTGTACCGCTGGTGTAGATTAGGCTGGCGAGTTGCTCCATCTCGATGGCGGCAATGCGGGCCTCCAGTTCGGCCTCGGCCGTCTCCTCGGCGCACGCCAGAAAATCGGCCCACGAACGCGCCAACGGGTCGTTGATCTGCGTCCCGCGCATGAGAACGGCGCACTTCAGATGAGGGAGTTCATCGCGCACCTGGTTGATCTTGGCCCACTGGCTCTCGTTCTCCAGGATAACAATGGGGGCTTCGGAATGGTTGAGGATGTACTGGACTTCAGACGGGCTGTTGGTGGCATAAATGCCTGCGCCGACCCCGCCGGCCATCATTGCCGCCAGCTGGCCAATGACCCACTCCGCGCGGTTGAAGCCGAGCATGCAGACGACAGTTCCAGGTCGGACGCCGAGGGCCATCATGGCCCGCGCCGCGCTCCGCGTTTGGGAAACGAACTCGTCCCACGAGGTGGGAACCCAGGTTGAGCCGATTTTCTCGTAGTAAGCCGGCGCGGCCGGCCGTGTCCGGCGTTGCTGCAGGAACCGGTCGATAATGCTGTCGCGTCTGCTTTCTGCCATCTAGGCCATCCTCCATTGTTAATTGCCTGGTGAACACGTGCTTTGAGGGTGACCATTATACGCGAAAACGCCAGAGAAAACCGCGTGCATGAGCCCAATCGCGCCCTAATGCACGGAAGTTAAGGCGATAGCGAGGATTGGGGCATTGTTCGGGAGGCAACAGCCGGACTACGCGACCTTTAGATTGTCCATCCAGGCGGGCCGGTGAACGGCCGCACGTCGTCATCGCAGAGTAACTGGCGGACGCTCTCCGCCAGGGTCATGCGGCCAGTCATAACCGCCTCTTCATAGCGGCTGGTCCATCGAAAGATGAGACCATGAGCCTTGCGCAGTTCCACCAGCATTAGCTGGGCCAGGGCGCCGCCATCGGCTAGGAAGCCAGAGGTAACGTAATCGCGCTCTAATTGCGCGTAGTCATAATCCAATCGCACGACGTTGATCGACCACGCGCCATCCCATTCAAAGCGGCCGTAGCTGGCGCGGCGATCGGCGTCGAAGGAAGCGCCGACCGATCCAATGTTGACGACAAAGGTGCCGTCTATCTGGCGGATGAGCGGGCGATGGGTGTGGCCAGTGACAAAGACCGTCGGGGCGGGGGCGATCTGGCGGCGCAGGTCTTCGTCAGGCGTCATCGGATAAACGCCGTCGCGGTTGCTGCGCATCGATGCGTGGACGACGCGCAGCAAGTCGCCCCCCGGCGCGGTACGCTCGAAGACATCGGGCAGCGTGCGTAAACTGGCGACGTGATCAGCTACCTGGGCCAGCGCGAAATGGGCGAACCGGGTCATTTCATAGCCCGGCCCGGCGTGGGGGCGATCCGGAGCGGCACAATCGAGGACAAACTCCTCGTGGTTGCCGCGCAGTAAATGCCAGCCGTCGGTCGTCTGGCGCTCGAGCAGCACTTCCAGGCAATCGCCGGAGCGCGGGCCGCGATTAATAATATCGCCGTCGACGACGACAAGGTCGGGCTGCCAGCGGTCGATGTCTTCAATCACCGTCCGCAGAGCGGGCAGGTTGCCGTGGATGTCGGACAGGACGGCGACTTTCATGATGCGAATTATATCCGGGTTTCCAGGACACGGTTGATCAGGCTGGGGAGAGTGAGGCTCCGCCGATCTTGCGAGATCCCCCTCCGCGCACTCAGGTGGCGTTTTCGCGCCAAGCCCGCTATGCTGCCGGGATGTTTGTCTTTCTCTCCAAGCTAATGCCGCTCTTTGTCTTTCCGCTGGGTTTGGCGTGCCTGTTGCTAATCGCCGGGATCGCCTGGGCGCGAATGCGGCGGATGGCACTGATATTGGCGCTGTTTCTCCTCTGGTTGGGCAGCAGCCGCTATGTCGCCTATGCCCTGGTCCGCAGTTTGGAAACCCGCTACCCGACCCTCGAGGGCGCGCCGGCGGTTGATGCGATCGTTGTCCTGGGCGGAGGCACTCGTTCCAGCGATGCGCCGCGGCCGATGGTCGAGATCAATGAGGCCGGCGACCGCCTGCTCTACGGCGCGAAGCTCTATCAGGATGGCGCGGCCAGCATCGTTTTGGTGACGGGCGGTAGTATCGAGTGGCTCCAACCGGAGGGTATCGATCCCGAAGCGGCCGACATGGCCGGGCTGATGCGGTTGCTGGGCGTGCCTCCGGAGGCGCTGTGGGTGGAAGCGAACTCGCGCAACACGTATGAGAACGCGTTGTACAGCCGGGAGATGTTGGGCGCCGCCGGCCTCGACAGCGTGCTGCTGGTCACCTCGGCCATGCACATGCCGCGCGCCGCACCCCTGTTCGAGGCGCAAGGCCTGCGGGTCACGCCCGCGCCCACCGACTTTCTGGTTTCCGATGCCGAGTGGGCGCACCTGTGGCGCGGAGGGCCAGGCGCTACGCTCATCAACTTGCTGCCGAATGTGGAATATCTCACGTACACGACACGCTGCCTGAAGGAGTACCTTGGCATCGCCGTGTATAGCCTGCGGGGTTGGATGTAGCCCGGAGGCCTGCGACCGGCGCGACGCGGTGAGTGCTGGCGATACGCTGGACACCCGCCAACTTCCTGCCATAATCGCCCATCATCACTCGCCGGCCGCCGCCACAGCCATGATCGCGATTCGCCCCTTGACCCATTTTGATCCCGCTCGCCTGACCGCCATCGCCTCTGGGTATATGACGGCCGAACGCTACCGCGTAAGTCGCGCCGAGACGGATAGCCTGACTTCCTTTCGCCTAGCTTTGGAGGCTCTGCCAGCGCCGGAGGTATTTCGCTTCCCGTTCGGCGACGAGGACCTAGAGCGCTACGCCGCGCTCGTGCCCAACGACTTTTGCCTGGGCGCCTGGGATGGTCAGGAGCAGGTCGCGATTACCCTGGCCGGGCGGCACGACTGGAACCAGACGCTGTGGGTGTGGGAGTTCCACGTCAGCGAGACGTATCGCGGGCGCGGAATTGGGCGGCAGCTGATGGAGGCGCTGGCCACCAGAGCGGCTGCCGCGAACTTGCGAGCGATGGTCTGCGAAACGCAGAACACGAACGTTGCCGCTATTCGCTTCTATCGCAGCGTCGGCTTTACGCTCGACGGCGTTGACATTTCCTATTACACCAACCACGACATCGAGCCCGGCGGCACGGTGGCGGTATTCATGAAGCGCCGAATCGAATGAGCGCGACTGTTGAACGTTTCCTGGCGGCCGTGAACCGCCATCCGGCGCGAGCGGCGGCCCTGCTGTTCCTGGGGCTCAGCCTGCTGTTTTTTGGTCGTGCGCTCTGGCCACCCCCGGGCCAGGTACTGGCCGGTCACGACATGATCGGCTTCTACGCCGTCTTCTGGGAGGCGGTTCGCGAAGCGCTGCGCGCCGGGCGGCTTCACGTCTGGGAACCGGACATTTTTACCGGCTATCCCTTTCTGGCCCAGCCCCAACAGGATACCTTCTATCCACCCAATTGGATCAACCTCATCCTACCGCTGCGCGTTGGCATCACCCTCCACATGGTCTTTCACGTCTGGCTGGCGGCGTTTGGGATGTACGTCTACACGCGGGTCATGGGCGCGCGGCCGCTGCCCGCGGTGCTGGCCGCTCTTGGCTTCGCGTTTGGCGGCCTGCTGGCAGGGCGCTTGTGGGCCGGCCATAGTCCGGTCTATGCCGTGTTTGTCTGGACACCGCTCATGCTGGCGGCACTGGTGCGGGCGGTCGAGCGCGGCTCGTGGCGGGCCGCCATCCTGGCCGGCGCGCCGTTTGGGTTAGCCCTTCTTGCCGGACACATCCCATCTTTCCTCTACGTTGGTATCATTTGGGCGGCGTTTGCTCTTTACCTGTTTCTGATTCGCCCAGGTGCCCGGCTGCTGGTCATCCGGCAGGCGGCGGTGATGGCCGTCGTTGGGCTGGCGCTGGCCACCGTCCAACTGGTACCTTTTGTGCAGTACACCCTGTCGTCCGAGCGCGTGGCTGTGGCCGATTACGAATTCGCCACCGACTACTCCTTGCCGCCGGCGCACCTGGTGACGCTAATCGTGCCGGAGTTCTTTGGCGAGCCGACACGGGTCGGCTACTGGAGCGTCCCGACGTTCGAGGAACTGACTTACTACGCCGGGATTCTGGCCGTTCTCGGGCTGGCGCTGGCGCTGCGACGGCCGACGCGCCTGACGTGGTTCTACGTGCTGCTGCTGGTTATCGGGCTGTGGCTGGCACTCGGACGCTATGGCGTCCTCTACGAACTGGCCTACCGCTTCCTGCCGCCGTTTCGCCTGGTGCGCGCGCCGGGCCGGGCAGCGTTTCTTTACCTTTTCGCCATCTCGGCGCTACTGGCGCACACCCTCACCGTCTGGCGCGCCGTACCTGGTGGCGAGCGGCGTCGGGCGCTGCGGGTCTACTGGCCCGCGGTGGTCGGGACATTAGCCGTGGCCCTCTTTGCCGCTCTGGCGGCCACGGGCGCGGTTTTCATGGCCATCCATCCAACCGACACCAGCGGCCGGCTCTGGCAGCAAATCGGTGGCTATTCGCTGGCGCTGGTGGTAGTCGTAGTGGGTGGCGGCCTGCTATGGGCGTACCTTTTCGAGGACTCCCGCGCCCCGATTGTGGGGATCGAGGCGAAACCCTCCTCCCTAATGCCTCGCCCCTGGAAGCGGGCCCCATTCCTTGCTCTTGCGCTCATTGTCCTTGTCACCGCCGACACTTGGTGGTTCGCCTATAAGATGGTGCGCCTAGCGCCGAATGCGCCGGATCCCGTGTGGACCGATGGCAAAGCCGTGGCCGATGAACTGGCGGCCGCGGGCCAGGTTGTCGGCCGTGTTCTGCCCTGGGGCGTACCCATATTCAGTCAAAACGGAGCGATGCGGGTCGGCTGGCCCAGTGTGTTTGGCTATGACTCGCTCGAGCCGGCGGCAACGATTGCGCTCGCCTCTTCCGTGCCTGACCCCCGCTCAACGGCTTACGATATTCTGGGCGCGACTCACGTGCTGGCCGGCGGGCCGCTGGATGACTTTGCACAAGGCGAGCGGGGTCTGACGCTGGCAGGGCAGCGCGGCTCGGCATGGGTCTATGCGCGGGCGCGGCCGATGCCCGTGGCCCGCCTGGTCTATGCTGCCGAGGTCATCCCCGATAGCAATGCGGCCATCGCCCGCGTCCACGCGCCGGACTTCGACCCGGCGACGACGGCCATCCTCAACGAGGCGGCTCCGTGCGACCCTGGCCCGGCGCCGGCCGCGGCCGGCACGGCCGCTGTGCTGGCCCATGAGGATACCTACTGGCAAATACGCACTCGCAGCGATGCCCCGGCGCTTCAAATCCTGGCGGAAAACGCCTATCCTGGCTGGCGGGTGCTGATCGATGGCCAACCGGCGGTGGCGCTGACCGCCTACACAGCTATCCGCGCGGTCTGTGTCCCGGCCGGGGAGCACCTAGTGGAGTGGCGGTTCACACCGCGCCTCTACGGAGCGGGCGCGGCCGTCTCCCTCTTCGCCCTAATCCTCCTTGCCGCTGCTGCACAGCCACGGAAAGAAAAGGCTAACGCCAAGTAGAACGGTTCAGAACCACTCATTACCCCTTGGCGGCCTTGGGTCGAAGAAGCTCGGCCTCTCGTCGATAGGGCGGGTTCTCTGGTTACGGCTGAAGAATCCTGATGGCGGACTTGTCAGCGCGGCGCAGGGCGTGTTCCATTTCGGCCACGTCCGGGGCCACCATGCCCTCCAACTCGCCGGCCGAGAAGTAGGCCGCCATTGCTTGCTGGCCGGCGGCAACCAGCGCCTCGCGTCGCGCGTCCGTCATGTCGAATTCGGTCGTCTGGTAGCCGCGCGCCGGCAGCCGGCAGACGAACTGCTCAAAGGCCTCAATAACCATCTTATCATGGGCTTGCGTAGCCGTGTCCACCAGCCCCAGGATGCGCGAGGCGGGCGGCAAAGCCGACAACTTGCTCTGCGGCGTTGCTGCCAGGTCGGCCGCGTCGTCCGGGCCGACCGGCATGCTCTCGTCTATTAACAGTCCCAGCACCCCGTCGCTGCTCCGATGGCCCATGATCGCCGTGACGTGAGGATCGGTCGACAGGAACAACTCGATGGGGAAGTTGGAAAGCAAGCCCCCGTCGACGACGCGATGGCCGGCCAGCGGCTTACCCAGGTACGCTCCCCACTCCGGCTGCCAGATAACTTCTTGCCAGACGAACGGCAAACTCATCGACATGCGCATGCCCCAAACCACAGGCAGGCCCGGCGCGGTGCGGTGGTTAAGGACGAGCATGCGGTGGTCGGTCGTGTCGGCGGCTACCAGCGACAGCTCGCGCCCCGTCGCCTGGTGGAACTCGGCGAAGGTCAGGCGGCTGTAGCCGCGCGCCTTGCCGCTCGGCATGGCCTGGTCGAGCTTAGCCTGGCCCCACTTCAGAAAGGCGTCGGCCGAAAACCAGCCGCCGCGTTCGATGAATGAGAAGACGTGGGCAAACTGATCGCGCGCCAGGAGATAGAGGAGAACACGGTCGAGCGACGCTTCAAGCCGCTCGGGCACGCCCGGCACGTTGACCGCTTCCAGGGCGGCGCGAGTGGCGCTATGTTCGATCTCCTCGCGCGTGAAGGGCCCCGGGCGACCGAGGAACTGCTTGAAGACCGGGCCATTGGCGTCCTTTTCGTTGAGCGCGGCTCGCATCTCAGGGACAGAGTAGCCGGCGGCGGTGAAGGTGGCTGTGATAGCCCCGGCCGAGGTGCCCAGAAGGCGGCCGATGGTGTGACCGCGCGCCTCCAGTTCCTGTAGCGCCCCGACGAAGACCATTCCCTTCGCCCCGCCCCCCTCGAAAACCAGGTCATATTGCATGGTTGCCACCTCCTCTGTGAGATAGGAGTATTATCCGCCGATCCTGTGGATTGCGTAGCCCAGTTTGCAGTTCCGCGTTGCCGCGCTCTGATTGCCACCGGAAACGCGCCAGAACGCGAGACAAAGGGCTCCATTGCCCGATTGAGCGCTCTTTGCTAAAACCACCCTGAGCAGCCGCCGTTCGGCCGCAACCCGCCGTGTAATCCGCCGTATCGGTTCCAGAACGCGCGGCGAAGCCACTTGGGCTTTCGCAGCTAGCTAGGCTGATACCCTATATGACCCAACCCAAACGCCCCCTTCGCCATCTCCTGTTTCTTCTGCTGCCACTTCTCGCTGTTCTCCTGACTCCGACGGAGCGCGCTACAGCCCAGGATGCCCCTGGCGACTTTATTCCCTCCGCGTGCATGTTCAAGGGCATAGACCTTGGCCTGACGACACTCACCGGCGAAGCGCTTGGTTTCGAGTGCGGCTATGTTGTCGTGCCGGAGCGCCACGAGGCGGCTGGCGGCCGGACTATCCGGCTGCCTGTAGCTATCCACCGCGCTCAAGGCGGCGCGCCCGACCCGCTTTTGGTTGCCCAGGGCGGGCCGGGCGGGGATGCCTTTGCGGTTTACTCCCTTTTAGCGCCCAACACGCCAATGGCTGCCAGCCGCGACATCGTGATCTTTAACCAGCGCGGTACGCCTTATGCGGAGCCTGACCTAAGTTGCCCGGAAACAGAAGCGGCCCTGGCCGAGATTCTTGCCGCCCCGGCCGGGGAGGGCGAGAAGCTCTATAACGCGGCTATCGCCGCCTGCGGGGAACGGCTGCGACGGGAGAACGTCGACTTGTCGGCCTATAACAGCCTGGAGAACGCAGCCGACGTGCCGGTGATCGCTCGCGCCCTCGGCTACAGTGAATACAACTTCTACGGTGTCTCCTATGGGACGCTGCTGGGCCTGCATTTGATGCGTAACTACCCGGAAGGACTGCGCAGCGTCGTCCTGGACAGCGTGGTGCCCACCGACGTCAACTTTATAGCCGAAACGCCGCAAAGTGAAGATCGCGTCTACCGCGAGATCTTTGCCGCTTGTACTGCCGACCCGGCTTGCGCGGCGGCCTATCCCGACCTGGAACAGCGCTTTTTTGCCGTCATCCGGCAATACGACCAGCGACCCGTCACGCTGACCTTGACTGATCCGGAAACGGGCCAGAACTATGATGCCTATCTCGACGGACGCGGCTTGCGGAGCGTGCTCTACCAGCTGCTCTATGTGCCACGCATGAACGCCGTCTTGCCCAAGATCGTTAACGACCTGGAGCAAGGTGACACGCGCTACCTTCAGGCGATGTGGCCGCTGCTGGCTTTCGACCAGTTGGTGTCCGAAGGGATGTACTATTCCGTAATCTGCGCTGAAGATGCCGACATCGACGTCAACGCCGTGGCGGAGGAGGGGCTTTACCCTGAAATTGCCGCCGATGCGCGCGACGATTTGCAGAGCTATATCGATACCTGTAATCGCTGGGCAGTTCCGGCGCTCCCCGCCACCGTCGATGACCCCGTGATCAGCGACATACCGACCCTGCTGCTTGCCGGGCGCTTTGACCCGGTAACGCCGCCGGCCTTTGCTGCGGCGGCCGCCGCCGGGCTAACAAATGCCACCGTCGTAGTCGATCCGTCGGCCAGCCACGGAGTGGCCTTCCTGAGCCCGTGCGTCAACGATATTATGGCTGGTTTCCTCGACAACCCGAACGACCCGCCGGACACGTCCTGTCTGGCCAACGCTACGCCGGCCAGAGCCATAGCGCCTGACGCCGTCACCTTGCCGCTCATTGCCGGGGTAAATGGCCTGGAACGGCGGACTCTGGGTGTCTTCCTCGCGGCGGGGTTGCTGCTGCTGGTCGTCCTGTCAACTTTTCTGGTGTGGCCGGTGGCTTACGTCATTCGGGCGTTCAGCGAGCGTAAAATCGAACGGGCCCCGGCGGACAATCGGCTGCGCTGGATCAGCAAAGGCCTGGTACTGCTATTCGCCTTATTGGCGCTGGTCTTCGCCGTCGCCCTGCTCGGTTTCATCGTGGCCGCAGTCGCCGACCAGACGCTGGCGACGGCGCTGGCTCTACCGCCGGCGGCCGCGCCCATACTGTGGCTTCCGCTGGCGCTATTGATCCTGGCGGTTGTGGTTGTTGGCGCGATGATTTCCTTATGGCGACGGCCTGGCGCCGGATCGACTGGCGGTAAACTCTACTACACGGTTGTGACCCTGTCGGCCGTGGCGCTTCTTATCCTCATCGGCAGCCAGGGTCTGCTGCTTCCGCCAATCTAGACGATTATGATTTTATATACCATTCGTCACGCCGAGTCGGCCAACAATGCGCTATACGCCGCGACAGGCAGCAGCGTCGGACGCCACTTCGACCCGCCGCTCACGGAACGCGGTCATCGTCAGGCGCAGTTACTGGCGCGCCACTTGGCCGCGTCTGGCCCGGCCGACCTGCCGCTGCACGCCGAACGCCAGAACCGTGGAGGCTATTACCTCACTCACCTCTACACCAGTCTCATGATCCGGGCCATCACCACCGCCGCCTACATTGCCGAGGCAACGGGATTGCCCCTCCACGCGTGGACAGAAATCCACGAGCGAGGCGGTTTGCACGAAGTTGACCCAGCGTCGGGCGCAGAAGTCGGCGTGCCTGGTCCCAACCGCGCGTGGTTCGCCGCCGAGCACCCCTATCTGCGTCTCCCGGAGACGTTAGGGGAGGCGGGCTGGTGGAGCAGAGACCGCGAGCCGGAGGAGGATTACCTGTCGCGCGCCAGAGTTGTCTGGCGGCAACTCTTGGAGCGTCACGGTGACACCGACGACCGCATCGCCATCGTCACGCACGGTGGATTCCTGAACTCGCTGCTGACAGCCCTCGTTTCACACACCGGCTTAGCCCCCGATATTTCCCCTGGCATTACGCACCTGTGGTTCGGAGCAGCTAACGCCAGCATCGGCCGGATCGAGATTCATGCGGATGTAGCCGCGGTTCGGTATCTAAACAGGGTTGACCATCTGCCTGACGAGCTTTTGACCGGATAGGCAAAGTCAGCAGCGGGGAAAGCCGGGGCACGGCTGTTGAGACCATCAGGAGATAGGAACAAACTCAGAGGCGCGGCCAACTCCGGAGATGCCGCTATCCCAACCGTTGGCTTACCACGGGCAATCTTCCTTCGACAACTCGCTGCACGTCTGCCTCAACTTCTTTGGGGGAGCGACCGGCGTCGATGCGCACCCAGCGAGCCGGCTCGGCCGCGGCAAGGGTCAGATAGCCCGCGCGGACGCGGCGGTGGAAGTCCAGCGCCTCCAGGTCGAGGCGGTTCATTTCCTCTCCTTCGTCGCGCCGCCGGGCCAGGCCGCGCTCCACGTCCAGGTCGAGCAGGAGTGTAAGGTCGGGGACAAGCCCGCCGGTGGCGATGGCCGTGAGCGTAGCCAGCATAGCCCGGTCAAGGCCACGGCCGAACCCCTGATAGGCCATCGTGCTATCCGCGTAACGGTCGCACAAAACGATGCGCCCGGCGGCCAGTGCGGGACGGATGACCTCGCTGACTAGCTGGGCGCGCGAGGCGGCATAAAGGAGCATCTCGGCTGTGGGAGCCATAGCGGTATTGGCCGTGCTGTGGACCACCGCGCGGATCTGGTCGCCGATGGACGTGCCGCCCGGCTCACGCGTTAGCACCACTTCATAGCCCGTCCGGCGTAGGAAGCTTGCCAGCGCCCGCACCTGCGTCGATTTGCCCGCGCCATCGGGGCCCTCGAAGGAAATCAACATGAACTATTCGTTGCGGGGGGTGCTAAAAATGCGAACGTGGCGGTAGGGCTCGCGGCCGTAGCTGTGCGAAACCAAATTGGCCTGGCGCACCATCTCATGCTGGTAGCGCCGGATGGCCGCGCCAACGGGCCGCAAGTCCGCGGTTGGCTGCCCTGATTGAACCGCGGCAATGGCCTGCTCCGTTTCGGCAATGGCTGACTCAAAAGGGTCGCTGGAACTGGGCGCCTCCAGACCCAGGGCCTCAACCAGAAAGCGCTCCATTTGGCTGACCGTGTTAGCGCGCAAGACGTAAACGGAAACGTTGTGTTGCTCGGCGTCGCTGATGAGGCGACGGCGCTTGCGATAGTCGCTCTTCAGCGTCACCAGAACGTCGGCCTCTTCCAGCGTTTCGGCGACCACCAGCGTGA
>CAZSOD010000043.1:0-23640 GCA_964608255.1 uncultured Ardenticatenaceae bacterium | reverse complement strand
CTGGTCTGGGTCTACCGCTCGCTCCAGTTCCGCGAGGCGCTGCTCGACGGCCGCTGGGCCGGCACGCTCGTCGCCGGGCACCCCGGCGTGACAACCACGTGGCTGGGCGCGCTGAGTATGACGCTGCAGATGGCTTTCTCGCCGGACGGTCGCGCTGCTTACGAATGGCTGACGAAAATAGCCGCGCTAACGCCCGATAACGTGGAAGCGTTCCGGCGGCTGGCGTTGTTCCTCGGCCCCGGGCGCGCCGGCGTGGCCATAGTCAATAGCCTGGGCATCGTTGCCGCCTATTACCTCGTCCGGCGGCTGTGGTCGCCTGCGGCGGCGGTCGTGGCCGGGCTGCTGCTGGCGCTCGATCCGTTCCTGGCCGGGCTATCAGGCCTTTTCCACGTCGACGGTCTGAGCGCCACCTTCGCCACGCTGGCCTTGCTGGCGCTGGCCGTGGCTCTGGGCGAGCGCGGCCGGCCCGTCATATGGCTGGCCGTCTCCGGAGCCTGCGCTGGGCTGGCCGCGCTGAGCAAGTCGCCCACGCTGGTGCTGCTGCCGGTCGCGGCGCTGGCGCTATTGTGGCCGGCGTTGCGCGCGGATGGGACGTGGCGGGCGCGGCTGCTCGGCGTCGTGCGCCACGGACTGGTGTGGGGCGCAGCCTTGTTCGCGACCGTGCTATTGCTCTATCCGGCGCTGTGGGCCGGGCCGGGGGGCGTGGTCGAGATTGTCGGCGGCAGCGCCAATCGCCATCTGGACGAGGCGCTGCGCGAGACGTTCTTTCTCGGCCGCGTTGCCTTCAACCACGGGCCGCTGTTCTATCCCATCGTCGTCCTGTGGCGGCTCAGCCCGGTGGCGTGGCTGGCGCTGGCCCCGGCGGTGTGGTTATTGCTGCGCCGCCGGCCGGCGGGCGCCTGGCGGCGCTCCGGCTGGTTTGCCGCCGGCCTGTTCGTCCTCTGGGCGGTAGTCTTCCTCGTGGCCATCACGCCCGCGGCCAAGAAGTTCGACCGCTATATCTTGCCCGTTGCGCCGTCGCTGCTCATCCTGGCCGGGGTTGCCTGGACGGCATGGGCGGCGCGAGCGCGACGCTGGGGCCGCCGTGCTCTGCCGGTTGTAGTCGGCGCGCAGGCGCTTTTCTGGCTGGCCTTTGCCGCCTACCCGCTAACCGCCTACAACCCGCTCGTCGGCGGGCCGTGGACGGCCGTTCGCGTTCTGCCCGCCGGTTGGGGCGAGGGTATCGGCGCTGCCGGGCGCTGGCTGGCGCGGACGCAGCCGGACGCGGCCGGGCGCGCGGCCATAGCCGGCGTGCCGCCGGCGCTGGCGCCCTTCTTTCCCGGCCGCACGCTGGTGGAAGGGCTAGACAGTCCCACAACCGCCGATTACCAGATCGTCACCCTCGGTGGCCGGCAACTCGATCCGGCCGGCGTTGCCGCACAGACCGCGGGGCTGGAACTAATCGCCACCGAGCGCTTCGGCGGGCTGGAGCAGGCGTGGGTCTACCGCCGGGCCGATCCCCGGCCCGCGGCGGCGCCCTCCGCTCTGGCGGCGCCCGTCAACTTTGGAGACCGCCTGGCGTTGACCGCGTTGGGTCAAGACGTGGCCGGCGAGACCATAGCCCTCGCCGCGCGCTGGCGGCGGCTCGCCCCCGCCGCGCCCGACGACCGCTATACCTTGCGCCTGGCGGTGGTGGATACGGCGGGCAACGATTGGGCGGCGCAGGAATCGGAACTGCTCAACGAGGTCTACTTCTATCCGCCTGACTGGCCCGTGGATGAGACGGGGGTGGTGCGCTACGCGCTGGAACTGCCGCCGGCCATCCCGCCGGGGCGCTATCAAGTGCAGATGTCGCTGATCGACCAGCGCACGTCCGGCCAATTACCGGCGCGCGCCGGCGAAAACCCGGCGCAGAGCGTCGTGCGGACGGTGGGGGAGATTGAGGTGGCCCCGCCGGAGGAGATCGTCTCAGCTTCAAGGGTGCAGATCGCCGAAATGAGCGGCGCGAAGTGGCGTGGCGATTCGCTCTGGTTGCTCGGCAACAGTACCCTGCCCGAAGCGGCGCTCGCCGGGAGCGATCTGGCGGTTGACCTGTTCTGGCACGCGCCCAGCGAGACGCTGCCTGCCGGGCTGCAACTCGCGTGGAAACTGCTCCCCCTGGTGGATGGCGGCGTAACCTTGCCCATCGCCACTGTGCCGCTGAGCCGCTACGACACCGGCCTATGGCGTGTAGGCGAGACCATTCAGGAGAAGTATCGCCTGCCCCTGCCGCCCGCGCTGAGGCCCGGCCGGTACGCGCTCCTCCTCCAGCCGCTCGGCGTGGCGGGCAGCCCGCTCGGCGCGGCCGAGCGAGTGGGCGAGTTGCGTATCGACAATATCGACCGGGAGTATACGGTGCCGATGGACCTGGCCCGGCCGCTGCTCGACACCTGCTTTGCCGACGTCATCTGCCTGCGCGGAGCTACGCTGAGCGCGATTACGGCCGCGCCCGGCCAGCCGGTGGAACTTGTCCTCTACTGGCAGGCCTTGAGCGAGCCAGCGGCGGTCTATACGGCTTTCCTGCACGTTCTGAACGCGAACGACGAGACGGTGCTGCCCGCCGACCACTGGCCGGGCGGTCTGCCAAGTGACATCTGGGATGCGGGCCAGGTCGTCACCGACCGCGTGCCGCTGGCGCTGCCGAGCGACCTGACGCCAGGGGAGTACCGGCTGCGCGTGGGTCTCTATAATGCTGATACAGGAGAGCGCCTGCCCGTTAGCAGCGGTGGGGTCGCTCCGGACTACTTCATTCTGCCTCTGACCCTGACCGTGCAGCCGTGACGCCATGTCCAAGCGTTCCTTGTTTCTGGCCGCGTTTCTGCTCCTTGGGGCCTACGCTCTGCGGCTCTACCGGCTGGAGGCGCAGAGCATCTGGTGGGATGAGGGTATCAGCCTTCATCTGGCGACGTCGAGCGCGGCCGAGATCGTCCGCGACCGGCTGAACAACATTCACCCGCCGCTGTACTTCTTTTTGCTGAAGAGCTGGCTGGCGCTGGTCGGCGTCTCGCCCTTCACCGGTCGCTACCTGAGCGCCCTGGCTGGTGTTGGCGAGGTGGCGCTGGTGTTTGCCGCCGCGCGCTCCTGGGCAGGCCGCGCCGGATGGCGCGCTCGCGGCCGGGCCGGTGGGTTGCCGTGGCTGGCAGGGGGGCTGATGCTCATCTCGCCTCTGGCCGTCATTTATAGCCAGGAGATTCGCGTCTATGCCCTTCTGCCCGGCGTGTATTTTCTACTCCTGCTGCTGGCGCAGCATACCCTTGAAATGCAAGCGGGCGACTACGCCCGACGCGTGCACGCGGGTTCTCAACCGCTTTTCCGCTCCTCTGCGCGTCTGCTTCCGCTCCTGGTTCTCGTCGAGTGGCTGGCCATTCATCTGCACTATATTGCCCTTTTTGCCGTGGCCTATGTAGGCGCGTGGGGCGCGTGGGTTGTCGGCCGCCGGCGCGATTGGCGGGCGCTGCGGGCGTGGCTGCTGGCGCATGCGCTGGTCGCGCTGGCGAGCCTGCCGTGGTTTCTGGCCGTCGTCGCCAACTGGCCGGCCGTCCAGGCCGAAGCCGAGGCCGGAACCTTCACCACTAAGCCCGTGCCGCTGTCGTTCCTTTTCGCGCAGGTGTGGGCGTTTCATCTGACGGGGCTCGCCGGGTCGCTCGGCAGCGCGTTCGTTCGCATTGCGGCGACTCTCACCGGCGTGATTGGGGCGGGCTTACTGCTGTCCGCCGGGTGGGACCGATTTCAGAGTCGGGCCGAAGCGCGGAAGGTCGCCGTCATCACCGGGCAGGTGAGCGCCCATTGGGCCCTGCCTTTGGTGGCCGGGCTCATGGTTTGGAGTGTGCGCTCGTTCTCCCACCCGCGCTACATCATTATGTTCGCAGCGCTGCTCATTCCCCTGGCGGCAATCCTGATTGCCGGCGCGCGCGGTGCGGCGCGGCGCGTAGTCGGCGTGGCGCTGGGCGCATGTTTCGTGGCGCTGAGCGTCTGGGGCCTGAGGCAGTACTTCTTCGACCCGGCAGGGGCCAAACCCGACATGCGCGGCGTGGCGCGCTACCTGGCGACGACGGCCGCGCCGGATGATCTGATCCTTATCCCTGACACCGACTGGTCGCTGCCGTTCGAGTACGACGGCCCCGCGCCCGTCCGCATGCCCGGTTTCGATCGGGCGGGCGGCGCGCCCCTCCTGGCCGCCCTCGACTGCTCGGGCGACGTCCCTTGTGCCCGTTCCGGCCGCGTGTTCGTCGTCGATTATCCGCGCGGCTCCCGCGACTGGCAGAACCGGCTGCCCTATGAGCTGGAGCGGCGCGGCTACTGGCAGACTACGCAGCCCTTCCATGACGTCTTTGTCCGCGAGTACCGCCTGAATAATCCGGCAACCCCGCCCGATTGCGCCCGGGCCGGCGCATCCCCGGCCGCGGCGCGTTTTGGGCCGCTTGACCTGGAGGATGCGGTTATTGAGCAGGGCGCGGCGTCGGACACGGCCGTGACCGTTGCTCTCTGCTGGCAGCCGGCCTCACTCCTCGTCGAGGACTACACGGTGACGCTCCTCCTGCGCGACGCAGCAACGGGCGAACGCATTGCTCAGGCGGATGCGCTCCTGCTGGACGGCCGCGGCGCGCCGGCTCGCTTCTGGTCGCTGGGCGAACTGGTTGTGACCTACCACGTCCTGCCGCTGGCCCCGGGCACGCCGCCGCTGGCGCTGCTGCTGTCGCTTGGCGTCTATACGCCGCGCGAGGCGGGGCCGGTGGCGGTAGAGGCGACTAACGAGGGGGGCGCGCCATTGGGGCAACTGCTCCCGTTGGGTAACGTGGCCTTATCGTCGCCGGTCGGGCTGGTCGACTCGCCCTACGGTGCGCCCGCGCCGCCGCTATGGCCGGCGCCGGCGGTAGTGACTGGCGGCCTGGAGCTTTTGAGCGCGCGGCTCGATCCCGGCCCCTACCGACCGGGCCAGGCGATCCGCGCCAGGCTGACTTGGCGGGCGACCGCGCCGCTGCCCAACCTGCGGCCGATCCTGGCGCTGGAGCAAGGGGGCGCGACGCTGATCGAGGTCGAGGACGCGCCGGCGCAGGGCCGCTACCCGACCGATCGCTGGGGCACGGGCGAGGTCGTCAGCGAGGTCCGCGACCTGCGCGTTCCGCCCGGAGCCGCCGGCGAAGCCACGGTGGCGTTGTGGCTGGGGACGACGCGAATCGTGCTCGGCAGGGTGACTATCGGCGGCGCGGCCGTCCAGTTCACCCCGCCCGGCTCCGGCGTCGCCACCGACGTTCGCTTCGGCGACGCCATCCGCCTGGCAGGTTACGAGCCGCCGCCCGCCACGGTCGATCCGTCCCAAACGCTGCCCGTGACGCTCTACTGGCAGGCGCTTTCAAGCGACATCCCGACCGGCTACATCGTCTTTGTCCAATTGCTTGACGCCAGCGGCCGACTCATCGCCCAGAGCGACGCCGTGCCTGCCGCCGGCGCGCGGCCGGCGAACGAGTGGCTGGAAGGGGAGTACGTCACGGACGCCCACGAACTCGTCTGGCGAACGACCGGCTACAGCGGACAGGGCCGGCTGATCGTTGGGCTGTACGATCCGTTGACGGGCGAGCGACTCAGGGCGGCCGACGGAGCCGACCACTACGCGCTGCCCGTCGGAGTCAACGTCCTGCCGGGCCAATAGCGTCCGCACGGTGATCAACCATGGCAGGGTGAGGTGCGGCGTGATTAGGGTTGACCGCCCTACGGCAGCGCATAACGCACTATCACCTCGAGGTTCCGCTCCAGCGTTGTCTCCATGACGACCTGGCCATTCTCTACTCGTCCGGGTAGCGACGTCTCCAGCAGCTTCGCGCCGGCCGGCAACGTGATCGCCAGCCGCAACGGTTCCGACCGCGCGCCCGGTTGCTTGTAGACGCGCAGCCGGTAGGCGGTATCCTCGGCGGCGGGCTCTGTTACGCCCTGCGCCAAGGTGTAGCGGAAAAAGGCCGTGGCCTCACCGCCCTGTGGCACGAGCATGAAGTTGGCGAAGGTCGCCAGCCCCGGCTGCTCGCGCACCACCTGCGCGGTCGCGTCCCACGTCCGGCCGCTGAAGAGCGTGCTGCCCGGCACAGTGTGGCGGCTGGACTCGACAAGCTGGCTGCCGGCCGGAGCGTAGACTCGCAGGTAGTTCCAGTAGCATTGGTCGGCCAGCGTGAGATAGTCGGTCGCCAGCTCGTACTCCTCGGCTACACCCTGGAAGCACGGCTCGGCATGCGGGGCGCCGGAATGGCGATAGTGGAGGGTCAGCGTCGCAGCGCCGCCCGGGTTCAAGTCAACCGCATAGTCCAGCCGGCGCTCGACGTGGACGTTGGCTTTGTTGTAGCCCATGTTGGTGTCCACGGCCATGACGAAATCGCCCGGTGGCGCTTCGGGCAGGCGGCCGTCCCAGCCCGTCTCGGCCAGCGCGCTGGCCAATCCGGGATCGCGCATATAGACGGACAGGTGGCGTCCCTCGGCCGCGCCGGCCATATTCTGCGCCAGCTTGACCAGATCGACATCACTAAAGTCAGTCTCCAGCTTGGCCCGAATGGCCAGCGCGAAACCGCCCAGGAACGCCTTGCGATTCTGCACCCAATCAATCACCGATTGCCCCTCGCGGATATTCCGCGCCTGGCGCAACGTCTCGAGCAGGTTGCCGGCGTTGATTGTCCGGTCGGAGCCGGGAATAGGCACTGGACCCGTCGCCTCGACCAGCAGGCGGAAAAACTCCTGGTCGACCGCGATCGCCCCATCCAGCGGCGGCGCATCCTGGCCGTAGGCGTAGAGGTCCATCGCCTTCTGAGCCGAGGTAGGGAAGTTAGGCCAGAAGTTTGCGTCGCGGAAGAGCAGCATGTCCAGGCCCATGAAGTCGTAGTAGGGCTGAGGCGGGAAGTCATAGGACCTGACCGCCCAGTTATCAACGTGATTGGCATCCATGAAGCTGAGGTCGGCGATGCGGCCGCTGTCCAGGGTGAGAACGCCAGCCCCGGTCAGAAAGCCGCCGGTGGCCCGCATTTCGTCCTCATTCTGCGCCATGATCAAGTAGCGTCGGGGGCCGTTCGCGCCCAGCAATTCGGGCAGATAGGGCGCAAGGCGCAGCCCGTCGCGGACGATAGGCAGCCACGGGTCCGACAGCGCCAGCAGTTGCTGGACGCGCCACGGCAGGTTTTCGGCCGGAACCGCCCCCGCGAGTGCGTCGCGCGCACGAGCGTACCGCTCGAGAGCTAGTCCGGCCGTTTCGAGCGAGGGCGCCGCCGCTTGCAGCGCCGGCAGTAAATCGCCTATGCGGTTCATCCCGAAGTCCGCGCTTTGCACCGTCGCCAAGGCTGGCTTCAGCGCGCTCACAGCCAAGACCCCGGCCTCAGAGCCGGCGTCAGCCATATCGAGCAGGTAAGGCGAGGCGACGAGAAGTGGGCCGAAACGCGGTATCCAGCCCAGAAAAGGGGCGATAGGGCGGGTAAAGCCAAGTTCGTCGTGGAGCGTCACGATGTCACCGCGCGCGCGCAGCACCAGCGCCTCGGCCGCGTCGGGGTTCATGGTCTGCCAACCCTCGGCCGCGAGAACCTGGGCTTGTTGCTGGATGGCCAGCAGCGACCGGACGGCCTGGGTTACCCGCCACGCTTTCAATCCGAGCCAGAGCAAGAGCGCCAGCAGGGCGAGCAGGAGCGCCAGCCGGATGATCCGGCGCGCGCCGGGCGGGGCCGCCGCGGCCTGCGGCGCGGGAGCGGGTTCGGGCGGCGGTGTTCGCAGCGGAGGAGGCGTGGAGTAACGGCCTTGAGTGCTCAATATCGTTCCTCGGTGCAGTTCATCATAGGCGTCGGGGGCGCGCCGGGATGGCTTGTGTTGCCGGTTGCCGGCAGCGGTCGTGGCGAGTCGATCAGGCTGATGGTGCAGAACGGCCGCCTTGTCTCGTTCAGGCGTTGCAGCGCGGCCAGATCGTCAGCGGCGGGAACACGCACATCCGGGTTAAGCGCCGCCAGGCGTTCACGATACCAGTCGAAGGCGAACAGGCTGGCGTCGGCCAGCCGCAAGTCGGGTCGCAGGCTCTCCACATGCTGAAAGTACCACAAGGTGAAGATTGTGCGATCTCCAGGGGCCAGCAGCAGGGCGTTGGCCGGAGCGGCGCTTAGCAGGGCTTCGGCCGCCAGCCGCGGGCCGGCGCGGTGCGCCCTGATCTGGCCCGAATGGCCGGCCACGATGAGCGCCAGCGGCAAGAAAAGAGCCGCCAGGCCTAGCCGTTCGAGAGCCGGAGCAAGCAGAAGTGCCAGTAAGAGCAGGCCCGGCAGCAGCAACACGGCAGCGTCAGGTGTGGCGTAGGCGGCGGCGAAGAGGGCGTAGAGCACGGCCGTCCCGGCCAGCAGCGCCGCGCGTGTCCCGGTTCCCACGTGGTTGAGCCGGCGAAGGGCAGCGCCTGTCGGCGTGACGGCGCTCCCGGCGACGGTCGCGGCGCCAAAAGCCAGGGCGCGCAGCAGCGCCGCGAGCCGGTCGCTCGTGGGCGGGAACTGGAGGTTGGCGCCGTAGAGCCGGCCGCTGACCAGCCAGAGCCAGCCGGCGGGCGTGTCGGGGCGGCCCCACACCACCGGGCTGTCCCCGCTGGCCAGCCACGGCAGGAGCAGCAGCGGCGCCAGACCGACGACGAGGCCCGCAACGAGCCGGCGCGGTCGTTCACCGCCCAGTAGCGCGGCCGGGAGCAGCAGCGCTGAGGTCAGGTGGGTGGTCAGCGCCAGGCCCAGCAGCAAACCGGCGGTCGCCGCCCGACGCTGGCTCCAGGCCAGCAGGAATGCGGCCACGAGCAGCAGGTTGAGACTGTAGACCTCGGCGACAACCGCCTGGCCCCAAACCAGCGGCAGGAAGGCAAAAGCCAGCGCGGCCGTGAAGGATGTGATGGGACGGACACGAGGACGCCAGAACTCATGGATGGCCGCCGCGAGCAGGCCGGTCGCGATCGCGGCGCAGACGGCTGAGAATAGATTGTAGCGGAACGCGACCGTCCCGAGCGGTAGGAAGCTGAACAGCTTGCCGAGCAGGAGGTAGGTAGGGTAGCCTGGCGGGTGTGCCACGCCGAGTGTCACCGAGGCCGTAATCAACTCGCCGCCGTCGCTGGCGGCGTTAGCCCAGGTCAGGTCGGGGGCGAGCGTTAATCGATAGACGACCAGGGCAACACCCATCGCGGCGATCGCAAGGCGGTCGATGCGAGGGGCGGTAGGCCTGAATTGCGCGCGCGAGTGCCCGGAGAACATCGTCGGCTCCGCTAACGGGCGCCCGCGCCGCGCAGCACGACAGGGATGGTGCGCAACAGGATGACGAGGTCGCGCCGCAACGAGTAGCGCTGCAGGTAATCCAGTTCTAGCCGGGCGCGATCGTCTGGCGACAGGTCGGCCCGCCCGCTAACCTGCATCGGCCCGGTGATGCCCGGCCGCATGGCCAGCCGCCGCTCCCGGTCGGTATAGTGGGCCACGACGCGCGGCTCTTCCGGCCGCGGTCCGACCAGGCTCATCTCACCCTTCAGCACGTTCCAGAATTGCGGCAACTCGTCCAGACTCCAGCGGCGCAGGAAGCGCCCCGCTCCGGTGATCCGCGGGTCGTCGTCCAGCTTCAGCACCGGCTCGCCAAGCCCCAGGGTCGAAGCCAGAGCCGGCAGCTGCTCGTCTGCGCCAACGACCATGGTGCGGAACTTGACCATCCTAAAAGGCCGCCCTTTCGCGCCGACACGCTCCTGATGAAAGAGGACCGGCCCATCCGAGTCCAGTTTAATGAGCAGCGCCAGGCAGGGCCATAGGATTGCCGTGAAAACCAGCCCGACGATCGCTCCGGCCACGTCCATGCCCCGCTTGGCGGCCCGTCGCCAGCCAGCGATCTCGCTGTACGCGCTCTCGCCGATGCCGGCCCGCGGCGAGGCTACGCCGCGCAGGTAGCCCCAACCCAGCGCTGCCGCGCGGCCGAACAGCAGCCCCGGTGACGCGAGCGCCACCGCGCGATCCTTGGGCCATGCCTTGGCGACAAACGGCAGGGTCGTCGCCAGAAAGATCATCAGCACCAGCGCGGCCGGGGCTACTACCCAGGCCGCGCGCTCTGGCCGCCACAACAGGCCCGCCATCCCCCACGCAAGGGTTACCGGCCACAACGCAGCCAGCAGCATCTGCGCCTTCATGACCTGCGGCGTGTGCGAATCCCGCACCACGCGGGCGGGAAAGCGGCGCACGACCTGAGCCTTCCAGTAGCCAATGATCGCCTTCTTGCGTAAATAGGCGCGAAGCGTTGGGCTGTGGTGGTGCTCGACAACCGCCGTCTCCTGAAACACCATCCGGTAGCCCTGCGCGGCCAGCCGGAAGGACAACTCCTGGTCTTCCAGATAGTCAAAGCGCTCGTCAAAGCCCCCACTGGCCAGCAGTACGTCGCGGCGATAGGCGCAAGAGTAGGTGTCTACGAAGTCGATCGTCGGCTGTGGCCGCAGCAGATCGTACTTATCTTCGTATTCCAGCTGGACAAAGCGGGCGACGATTTGCCGCTGCCGGGTCGCGTAGATGCCCTTGGCGGCGACCACGCTCGGGTCGCTGAACGGCGCGCTGATTTGACGCAGCCAGCCGGCGCAGGGAACGCAGTCGGCGTCGGTGAAGCAGACGATCTCGCCTCGCGCTGCGCTAACGCCGGTGTTGCGCGCCGCGGCCGGCCGGCGGTTCGGCGTGGTGATGACGTTGGCCCCGGCCGCCCGAGCAGCGGCCGCGGTGGCGTCCGTCGATCCGTCGTCGACGACGATGACCTCGTACGGCCCTTCGTAATCCTGTTTGCAGAGCGCGCGGACGCATTGGCCGACGGTCTCGGCGGCATTCCAGGCGGGCACGACGATGGAGATCAGGCCGGCGGTCATGTGATGGGTGGGGTGGCGGGCGCGGCCGACCAACGCCACTTGCTGCGCGAGGCGGCGACGATGCCGAGAAAGACCTGCGGGAGAATGACGACCAGGTAAAACAGGATGGCATAACTGGCAATGGCCGTCTCGTCGGTCAGCCCGAACTGCCATAGCATAAGCGCCACCGCGCCGTTGAACACGCCGACCTTGGCCGGAGTGCTGGGCGGGGTGATGGCAATGCTGACGACGATGTGGAGGAGCGCGGCGTCAAGGAGCGTCAGCGGCAGCCCGAGCGCCGGGAAGAGTGTGTAGGGCAGGGCGACGGCCAGCACGGCGACGGCGAGCGAGATCAGCAACATGAGGAGCATCAGGCGCCTGTCGCGCAACGCGGCCAGACCCTCAAGGCCGGACACGACGATGGGCAGCAGCCGGCGAGCCAGACGTTCTGGCAGCGGCCGAACCAGGCGCTGCCAAATGCGGATGACGAACTCCGTTTGAAAGGCCAGTAGGTAAAGGACGCTCAGAAGGGCCAGGGGTAGGATGAGCAACATGGGGCCGGGGCTATTGACATAATCCGGCAAGATGACGAATGGCAGGACGAAAACAACCGTCAGGCCAAAGAAAATGAGATCGAGCGTCTTCTCCACAATCAACGTGCCCAGAGCGCGGGCCGCACCGGCGCCGGTTTCCTGATTGAAAGCATACAGCCGGGCGACCTCGCCCAGCCGCAAGAAGGGGACGATCAGGTTAACGTACTGACCCAGAGCCGTGGCCCAGAAAGCGGCGCGAAAAGGGATGGGCGGCCGTTCGGCCGGAAACATAAGACGCCAGCGCCAGCCCTTTAGCGCGATGGTCAAGACCATGATGGCAACCGCTAGCAGGACGTAGCCGGGCGACGCGCCGGCGAGCGCCTGACCGATGGCCCCCAGGCTGGCGCGGCGCGACAGGTACCACAACCCGGCAACGATCAATAGCCCGGTTAATAGCAGGTTGAGCCACGGCAAATAACGCCGCCACGATGAAACCGTCGCCCCGGTTGCCTTGTTGCTGATCAAGATTCTCCCTACATCCCAGGATAACGTCGGGCAGTTGCGCTCGCCAACGTTGCTGGATTGTAGCTGTCAGATCAAGGTCTTACAATGCGCGCCGATGGATCGCCGAAGAGGACAAACGTATCCCTAATCTCTCTCTGGGCGGGATCGGCGGGGTCGAGCGAGGCCGCGGCCGCCAGCAACGCATCACCGGCGCGGGGTAGCCCCGGGTCGGCCAGCGCGCCGGTGAGGGCCATCGCAAACGGCTCCTGATGAGTGGAGAGCGTCAGGCTGGTCGGGCCGACGACGAGAACCGGCCCGCGCGGGTGCCGCAGCAGCGTTTCGGAGAGCGACTCCTGCTGTGGCTGGGCAAATAGGCCGCTGAGGCAAGTCCATTCCAGGACAATCGGCGCGCCGGCGGCGGATGGAGCAACGCGGGCGACATCGGCGGCGGTCAGCAGCGCATCCTTTCCCCAGCGATCGAGGCTGCCGTGGCCCACATAGGTGGCCAGCCAGACGTCGTTGTTCCATTCGGCCAGCAATTCGGCCGGCGTTGGCCCGGTCAGTTGCACGGTTGCGCCTGGAGGCCAGTCGCCAACCTCGGCCAGCCGCCCGGCCAGAGCGGCAAAGCCGGTCTCGGAAGCGTCGGCCGCAAACAGCGCTCGCCTGGCGGCGGGGCCACGTTCATAAGCCAGCGTCCGGTCCACCAACGCGGCGACTTCCTCGCGGCTGCTGACCGGCCAGCGGCCAACGGCTACATCAGCGCGGCCGTCGCCGTCGGCGTCGGCCAGCGGAGCATCGCTGGCGGTTTCGCCGCCGAACACGGTGGCGACAAGGGCCGTAGGAACGGTATCAGGAGGAATTGAATTCGCATAGCCACGATAGTCCAGTGTAGCATCGCCCACCAGCAACAGATACCGCGGGCGAGGCTCCGGCCATGCGGTCAAGATATGGGCCACAAAGCGATTGATTGCTTCCGGGGTTAACACGCCGCCGCCAAGGGCATCGCCGATTTCCTCCGCCAGGACCACGCGCGCCGCCAGCCCCTCTGCGCGCCGTGCCTCGACAAGCGGTTGCAGGGCCGGGGCCAGCGCCCCGGCCGCGACGATCACCAGGTCCGCGCCCTCTTCGGGCGAGAGCCAGGCCGCGACTTGCCGCGGCCGCACGGCCACGGGCTGCAGGTACCCCTTGGCATCGGCTGCGGCCACACTCGCCCCCGATCTAACAGCCAGAGTCCCGCCGCTCCCCACGGGCAATCGGCGCGGCGCTCCCGGGTCGGTGACGTCAAGGACCAGCGGCGCGCTATCGAACTCTTCCAACGTAACCTGCCCGCCGGCGCCGGTGAAACTCAGGCGACCGTCTACGGCCACCGGCGGGGTGTTGTAGCGCAATGCCAGCCGGTCAAGGTAGATGATATCCAGCGGGACCGCTCCGGCGGCGCTGTTGTCCAGCGTGATGGTGTTGTCGCCGCGCCGCAGCATGCCCGGCGGCAGGGGGAGCGTGGCGCTGTGGTAGACGCGGCCGTCCCACACGATGCGGCCGGCCGGTCGGCCATTGACCACGACGACTAGATCGTGATCGTCGCTCACGGCAAGCGCTTCGGTGAACCCCCACAGGGCGACTTCCAGTTCGCCGCCGCCGTCGGCCACATTCGGCAGATTGGCCGTCACGTCGGCCGTCGTTCCCTGGTTGATCGCCCGCCAGAACCACGGCTCGACATCGTCCGCAGAACGCGCTTCGGGCGCGTACAGATTGTTCTGCTCCAGCAGCACGGTAGCCTGCACGCTCTCAAGAGAGGTAGCGGGCGCCTCGACCGGAGCCGGGGACAGAATCGTGCCGGGCTGACCGCGCTCAAGGATGTAAGCCGTTACCGCCGCCGTCCGCGAGACGGGAGCCTGACCATAGAACAGCAAGCGTTCCCCGTCGATCAGGTAAGGGACATCCGCGCCATCTCGTGTCAGACGCATGTTGGACGGCGCGAAGTTCTCGGTTTGGAAGCCGATCGCGCGCAGTTCACCCTGGCTGACGGCGGTGATGCCGTCCTCGGCGGTAAGAATGACAACGGCGGCAACGTCGGCCGCCGGGGGAGCCGGTCGGGGACGACACGCGACCAGCCCGCCTAGCGCCAGAATTGTCAGTAGCGTTAGGGCTGCAATCCGGCTCCGGGTCACTACGTTTCAGCTTTCGTTGCGGCGTGTAAACAGGATGACCGCCCCGACTACGCTGGCGCCAAAGATGAGCAGCGTGGCGATGAAGCCCAGCCAGAGATAGGGCAACCCCTGGCCCTCGACCACGGCGGCTGCCGGGGCCGGCGTCGCGCCCACAACACCCTCTGGATTCACGCCCGGCTGCCCGCCGATGGGCACGGGCGACAAGCCCGAGTCGCCTGATGGCGGGTAGGGCGGCAGCGTCGGGTCGGCCGCCGCGTCCAACGGCGCGAACGCCAGCGTTGGCGTGGGCAACGCAGGATAGGTGTCTGGCCCGGCCGCCGGAGTGGCTTCCTGCGCCAGGGCAACAGCGCCGCCGATGATATCGAGGGCCGCGCCATCTTCGGAGGTTATTGCCGCCGCGTTGCTGTTCCCGACGGTGGGCACGGGAGGCACGGCAGGCTCAGCCGCGTTGGACTCAGACGCCTGCGCCGGCTCAAGCGGCGCGAGTCCTGGAACGGGTGTCGGCGCCGCGGGCGGCGCGGCGCTCGTCGCGGCCGGCGACGCCGTGACTGGCGTAGCTTCAGGTCCGGGAGCCGCCTCGGTTGGGACGACAATGGGGCGTGTTGGGGTAGGTAGTTCCACGACCACGACCTGCCGGGCGACAGCGCTTTGCGAATTGTCTACTTCCACCTCGTACAATTCGTAGGTATACGTCTGGCCAAAGACGGCCGTTGCATCCGTTTCCTCATAGGTCGCGCCCAGTGTGACGCCGCCCAGTCCGACCACGAAGCCGCCGTCGCCGATCGCCGTTAGAAACAGGGTGTCCGTGCCCTGGGTGCGCGCCACGCGAAAGCCGGCCGTACCCAGTTCGGTCTCGGTTTGCCAAGTGAGGCGCACGCCCTCGGTCACGGGAACCGCCGTGAATGAGGTCAGGCCCACGTTGCGCGCCCGCGCCGCGGCGGCCGTTTCCGCCAAACTGAGGAGCGCCAGAAGGGCCAACGACAACAGGGCGAGACGCCGGAGAAAGTTAGGCTGGTGCATCATTGTGCTTCGAACCTATAGCCGCCACTACGGTCTGCGGATCGCGGGTAGATAGAGTTTGGTGCCGGGATTCAGCACTTTCATGGCCGGATCGCCCAGCAGATTAAAGCTATACGCCTCGGACGGGTGACCGTTGCTGGCCAGATATTGAACTTTGGCGTAATTGACTGCGTCGCCGGCCGCCGTCCGGTTACCCCGGAAGATGGCATTGTAGAAGCCCTCATGCAGCACCGTATGTTCCACAGTATACCCCAGGCCGGCCGACGACCAATGGGCAGCGCTGCCGCGATTGGGCAGCTTTTTAAGGAATTCCTCGCCCAGTCCGGGCCGGTTGGGCCAGGTAAAGAAGCCGTCCAGACAATCGGCACTGATGAGGACGACCGGCTTGCCGTCGTTCAGCCAGAAGTCGAGGTTGGTACTCTCCAGAATGCCGTTGCCCCAGTTGGACACGCTGCCGTGGCCCCGGTAATTGAAGACGCTGAGCCCGGTAACCAGTTGCGCGCTCATCTGGAGCCGCAGCTCCGTTTTGGCGGCCCCCGTGTCCTCGGCCAGGCACAGATGAGTCTTACTGTAGGTCGCGGGGATGACGCCGGCGACCTGCTGGTTTTCGGCGCAGAAGTTGCCGCCGCCGTCGGCATTGTCGGCGACGAAAAGCAACCGGTATTGCCAGCCTTGCGGAGCACTGCTGCGCTGCGTCTCGTACGTGACAATCTTGGCCACGACGGCCGCCGCTTCGACCGGGGTCTTGGCCGGGATACGGCCGATCGCCAGGTCGGGCAGCAGGTCGTTGCCGCTCAGCAGGCTAAAGGTGAAGTCGGACGGGATCATGCCGTTGAAGCGATCGACGAAGGGCAAGTCCGTCAGCAGCATGTTGGCTTCGCTGGCGTTCCAGGTAGAGCAGCCCCCGGGGTCCACAGATTGCAGCGGACAATCCAGGTTGCGCGGGTTTACTGTTGCGTCGCCAAAGAGGACGACGTAGCGCGGCCCCTCGGTCCAGTTTGCCACCGCATAGCGCAGGAAATTACGAATTGCCTCAGGCAAGGGCAGCCCGTAGCCGTACTGGTTGATGACGTCGCCGATGGCGACGACGTGGGTGCTAAGATCGCTCGCCGCTGCTCGGTGGGCCGCGAGTTGTTGCGCGGCCGCGAGCAGATCGGGGTGGGCGATAGCCAGCCAGGCGCCACGGCCGTTGGCCGGCCGCAGATCCGCAGCCCGATACTTACTCAGGGACTTTACCGCGGCCGCGTTGGCCGTCGTCGTGGCATAAAATTCGGTCCCCGCCGCGTGGCTGCTGCCGACTTTGACGGTATAGAAGCCGCCGTCGGCCGCCACGTCGCCCGTGCCGATGGCGATCCGCACCGGCACGCGCGGATTGCTCAAGTTGTAGACCAGCGTGCCGGCGGGGTCGTTGGTCGTAAAGCCGGCGATGCGCATCTCCCGCTGGCCGCCCGCGCTTTCTGTAAACAGTAGAGCATTGCCGCTGGTTCGCAATTCGCGCTGGTAGGCAATCGAGATGCGGTTGAGATACATGCGCGCCGGCGTGGCGCTGATGCTCGCGTTGGTCATGAACTCGAACTCGACCGTATTCGCGCCAGCTTTCAATTGCGCGCTGGGAATCGTGCCGTCCACGCGAACGCTCTTGATGCCCTGCCACTGCTTATTGCCGAACGGCGCATTGCCCTTGATCGCGCCGCGCACTGAGTAGGTGAAGCCCGGCGGGCTGGCGAACGCCTCGCGGCTCATAAACTCGCCAACGACCGTCGCTGTCGGCCCGCCGACCACCGGATACGGCAGGTTGATGGTGTAGTCGCGCTTGATAGTAGGATTCGTCGTTTTCTGTTCGATGAAGTCCCAATACCAGCTATCCGGTTCATCGGCAAAGGTCGGCCAGTCGGCCGTCCACGTGGTGAAGAAGTAGTTTTCCGGTTCGGCCGTCACCGTCGAGCGGAATGACGTAACCGCCGGCAACCCCTGGTTGGCCTGGTTGGCTACGGTCTGGACGCGCGTCGGCGTGCCTCCAGCCCACAACCAGTAGATGTTGTCGGCGACGTAGGACTTTTCGGCGCGCGAACCGCGAAACGCCAGGCCGACAAAGCGAATCTTCTCCGCCGGCTCGAACACATTATTGCTGTTGCCCACCCACTCGTAGGCTTGCGGCTGGCCGCGAACCATCATCTCCAGCTGGTTGGGGTCGACCGCCGCCACGTTCATGCCCGCCGCCTGTAGCTGGGCATAGGTGATTTCGTAGACGCCGTCGGCATTCACCGCGATTTTGAAAAGGTCCCTGTTCAGCGGCAAAGCGGTTGGACCGGTCGCCGCCAGATCGTCGGGCAGGCTGCGCCAGCCGGCCGCCTGGGCAAAGTTGATCACCTCGCCGGCCAGCGTCTGCGCGACATCGTCTCTGGCGGCTGGAGCGGGATGCAAGTCGTTGAATTTCGCGCCGGCAAAGCGCAACGTCACGTCGAAGCGCCGCGTTTCAAGCAGGGCGTTCCCAGCCGTGTCGTAGCGTATCGGGAATAGCCGCAATTGAACCAGCCGCAGGTCGCGCAGATACTGGGGCTCCGAGAGCGTGTACAGCGCCGCCGGGTAGATACCGGCTGGCGGTTGCGGAGCGGCGGCTGTTCCGTTGTCCGCGGTCTCGCCCATCATGGCTGCCCACGCGGTGGTGTCAAGTTCGGCCGGGGCCAGGGCGAGCGTGGGCGCAGCCGTCCGCGTTTCGCCGCTGGTTATCACGTCCACTGTCACGTCCGCCCCGGGCGGCACGGCCACCCAGGCGCTGTATAGCGGCAACGCCGGCGCGCCCGGCTGCGCCAGACGCGTATCCAGACCGGCGATGGTGACATTACCCGCCGCGTCGAGCGTCGCGGCTGGGAACGTCACAGCCAATCGCACTCCTGCGTCGCTCATTTCGACGGTCTGGACCTCCAGCGTGGCCGCGGGGGGAGCCGCGCCGGCCACGCCACTGGAGCGGGCAGCTGCCGTCAGCCACACGGCGGTCAGTAGCGCCGCCAGCAGCGCCGCGCGCCGCAAATGTCCGATTGAAGAAGGAGCAAAGGTTGCTTTCATGGTATATTGTCCCGGCCCGTCCTCAGGGCAGCCTCGCTTGCTCAAGAGCGTGCAGCGCGGAGCATGCCATCGGCCAACAACGCGCGCAGGAAATCATCCAGGTCGGCCTCGATCTCTTCGACCGACGCGTCGTAACCGGCCAGCAAATCGGCGCGAATTTCGGCAAGGGAACGACCCTCGGCCAGCTGCTTCCAAACTGTCGTGCCTATTCCGTTCAGCACGCGCACGTCGCCGGAGAATGGCGACAGGAGCACCGCGTTGCCATCCAGGGCGCGCCAGATTATGCCCGGGGCTATGGTTAGCGATACGGTCGAGTTCATTATGCGCCTCTCGTCGACGAACGGCCGAACCAGATGGCGACCAACCCCATCAGAATGCCGCCCCCTACCAGAACCATGGTCGCGCCGCGCCGGCCGGTGACGGACAGAGCGACAGCGTCGCCGGTGTAGCGGTGTGTGGTCATGTCGTACTCGACTTCCTCGATAATATAGTAGTAAGTGTGCCCGGCGGCCAGGCCCCGGTCAACGTAGCGATAGTCGCCGCCGCTCGTGGCATTGCCCTGGGCCGGCAACGGTCCGGCGGCGTTGAGTAGTTGCCAGGGCCCTTCGGGCTGGTCGCTCCGGTACACGTTGAACCCCGCGGTATTGACCTCCGACTCGGTCTTCCAGGTGAGCGTCGCGCGCGAGACGGCCAACGTCTGGGCAATGAGGACGATGGCCGCGTAGCCCAGCCAGAGACAGCCGAGCAGGATAAGCGGTCGCCGGCGCGGCGTAGCGCCCGTTGCCGGAGAGATCGCCAACCGCGCTAAATCTCCTTCTTTCCCCGCCGGTGGGCGACCACGAGGCTGGGGCCGGAAAGGGCAAGGCCGCTCCCGACAAGCAGCAGCCCCAGAAAGAACGGGCGCAGGAAGGTCGGGGCGGCCAGCGCCGGACCGATGGGTAAGTCCTGGCGCAGGGCGCCGAGCGTACTGAAGCTGAAGGCGGCCAGGATGCAGGCCCCGCCGACAATGAGCAGGAGATTTGCCAAGAGCGCAGCAAATCTGAAGCGTCGGGCTTGCTCGCCGGCCGGGTTGAGTTGAGCCAGGGCTGCCCGCCCGCGGGCTTTCATGCGCCCGCCAATCGTGTGATCTTCCCTGGGACGCTCATCCTGTGGCGAGTAGTAATGGTAGTCGTAGTAATGATAGTAATAGTAGCCGCGGCGCTCCAGTTGCAGCCGGTTGAGGACGACCCCGAACACGTGGCTGCTGGCTTTGCGCAGGCGATCGGCCGCCTGGATGAAGGTACTGCGTCGTGTTTTACCGGCATCAACAACAAGCAGGCAGCCATCGACCTGGGAGGCGAGAATTGAGGCATCGGTAACGGTCAGCACCGGTGGCGTGTCGAACAAGACCAGGTCGGCCTCATTCTGCAACTCATCGATGATATGACTCATCCGGTTCGATTCCAGCAACTCCGCCGGGTTGGGGGGCGTCGGCCCGCTGGTCATCACCCGCAGGCCAGGGATGTTGGTCTCCTGCAATTGCTGGCGCAATGGCACGCTCGGGTTCAGGATGGCGGTCGTCAGGCCCTGGCTATTAGGTAACTCGAACACCCGGTGCAGCACGGGGCGGCGCAGGTCCGAATCGACCACAATTACCTGACGGCCCATTTGGGCCACGACTACCGCCAGGTTGGAGATGGTCGTCGATTTTCCCTCGCCGGGCGATGAGCTTGTCACCAGTAGCGAGCGCAACTCCTCGTCGACGGCCGAGAAGCTGAGGTTGGTGCGTAGTACGCGATAAGCTTCCGAGATAGGGTCGCGCGGCCGGGCGTTGGCGATCAGATTTCCGGAACTGTCGAGGTTCTTAATCTCGGCGATGATCCCCAGAGTTGACAGGCCGCTGTCGGCGAGAATCTGGTCCTGTGTTTTGACCGTATCGTCCAGATATTCGAGGACAAAGACTATCGCCGTGGCCAACAGCGCTCCGAACATGGCGGCGAGGAGGGTGTTGGTCAGTACACGGGGCCGCACCGGGCCCTGTGCCGGCTCGGCGCGCTCGATGATGACGACGTTGCTGCCCGAACGGGCCATCTCCAGTTGCAGGGCAGTGAGGCTCTCAAAGGCATCGGTGTAGCTGATCTTGGCTTCATTGAGCTTGGTTTGTAATTGCGCCAGTTCGCGCTGGCGCTCGACCGTTTCCGCCACGCCAAACTCGTCGACGGCCGCCTGTAGGCGCGACACTTCTGATTCCAGCCCCTGGAGCCGCTGCTCGGAGTTCAATATCGATTCCGTATAGCGTGTATTGCGCAGTTGAGCCAGTTGCGCAATGAATACCTCGCCCAGCGTGTTGGCGATTTCGGCCGCACGCTCCGGGTCCGTATCCTCAACCATGGCGACCAGGATCGGCGTCTCGGGCGGCGCGCTCACAGAGATGCGCTCAGCCAACTCGCCGGGGGTCAGAGGCAATTGCAGCCGGCTGATAATTTCGACAAGCACCGGCCGGGTCTTCATCATCTCCAGGTAGCCCAGGGCAAGTCGTTGGGCGCGCAACAGATTGGAGTAGTCGTTGCCTTCCCCACCCGGACCTTCGTCGATGAGCAACGTTGACTTGGCCTGGTAAACAGGGGTCGTCGTCTTGCTAACCACAAAAGCAATCCCCGCCGCCACCACGATACTGGCGAGGATCAGCCAGGCCCAACGCCAAAGAAGGCCCAGATAACGCCTGATTTCCATAGGAAACAGTCTCCCGCTACGATGTCGTTGCCAATACAAATGCGAACCGGCCGCCTACGTCCGCTAGCTGGAGGCCCGCCACAGCAGCACAAGCGCCACAGCGCTGCCGAGCACTGTCGCGCCCGCCAGGGCTACTTGCCACGGAGCGGTGCTTGTCCCCGCCAGGCCGACGCCGACGAGGAGCAGGCCGACGGCCGCTACCTTCTGAAATGCCGGGCCGCCGAACTCCTCGCGCAGCGAGTGACCGGCTTGGCTTGCATGCCAGTAGTAATAGCTAAGCGCCGCCAGCACGAGCGCTAGCCCAACGATCCAGAAGCCGTTCGCGATTACGGATAGCCAGTCGATCATGACTCTGTTTGAATTATAACAGCCGCCAGGGGGCCTAACCGAACAGAAGGCGTGAAAACTCGCCCAGCACTCACACTTCTTACGCACGTCATTTTACGCGCAGCATACTGCGGCTCCGTTACGCGGCCAATTACAGGTATACTTGGCGGCATGGCCAAAAGACAGACTCAATTCGTATGTCAGGCGTGTGGGCGAACGACACCGGTCTATATGGGGCGTTGCCCGCGCTGTGGCGAATTTGACACGATGGTTGAGCAACTCGTCGAGAACGAGCCGGCCAGCACCGCCCGCAAGGGTGCCGGCGCGATCGTCTCGCGCCCGGTGCGCCTACGCGAGGTGGAAGCCGACGGCCTTGATCGGCTGACCTTGCCCGTGGCTGAATTCGCTCGCGTCCTGGGCGGCGGCCTCGTTCCGGGGTCGCTCATCCTGGTTGGCGGCGATCCCGGTATCGGCAAGTCGACGCTTTTGCTGGAGATCGCCGGCCTGGTGGCCGGACTACATGGGCCGGTGCTTTATATCTCCGGCGAGGAAAGCGCCCGCCAGATCAAGATGAGGGCGGAGCGCTTGCGCATGGAGGCGGAAGACCTCTACCTCGTCACCGAAACCAATCTCCAGGCCATCATGGACCATATTGCCGCCGTCAAGCCCGTGATGGCGATCGTCGATAGTATCCAGACAACCTATAACGAGAACATGACTTCGTCGGCCGGCAGCGTCAGCCAGGTGCGGGAATCGGCCGCCCGCCTGCAAGAGGTGGCCAAGCAAAGCGGCATCATCATCGTCCTCGTCGGCCACGTGACCAAGGAAGGGGCCATTGCCGGGCCGCGCGTTCTGGAGCATATCGTTGACACCGTCCTCTACCTCGAGGGCGATCCCTTTCACCGCTACCGGCTGCTGCGCAGCGTGAAGAATCGTTTCGGCGCGACGAGCGAGGTCGGCGTGTTCGAGATGGTGGAACAGGGCATGGTCGAGGTGCCGAACCCGTCCGAGGCATTTCTGGCCGAGCGGCAGGCCAATGCGCCCGGCTCGGCCATCGCCGTGACGCTGGAGGGTACGCGACCGCTGCTGGTTGAAGTGCAGGCCCTGGCCAGTTCGACGACCTTTGCTAACCCCCGGCGCACACCCAATGGCATCGACTACAACCGCCTGCTGCTGCTGACGGCGGTGCTGACCCGCCGCGTTCACGTACCATTGCACGATAAGGACGTGTTTGTCAACGTGATCGGCGGGCTGCAAATCACGGAGCCGGCGGCCGACCTGGGTGTGGCCCTGGCGATCGCCAGCAGCGTGAAGGATCGCGCCGTCCATGCCGACATGGCCTTCTTCGGCGAGGTCGGCCTCAGCGGTGAGTTGCGGGCGGTGAGCCAGCTTGAGCCGCGTCTCAAAGAGGCGGCCAAGTTGGGTTTCCGGCGCTGTGTCGTGCCGCGCAGCCGCCAGCTAAAGGATGGCAACCTTGCGCCCGGGCTGGAGATCATCCAGTGCCGCACGTTACACGAGGCAGTGGAGACGGCGCTGATTAAGTGAGTTGCCCTCGAGAGTTTGGGTAGGGCGGTTGTTAGCCGAAGAATAACGCGCTAAAGCGCGTGAGTACGAGTGGGGCGCTCTTCGTGAGTCGTGGCGCGCTTTGGCGCGTTTTGCCGCAGCGAACAGGCGAGACCGACCTAACGGCGCGAGCGCCAGACGAGAAGCGCCCCGATCGCCGCCAAAATGACGCCCGCGGCCAGCCAGAGAAGCCTGCTTGCCTGCGCTGTTCGTTCATTCTGGCTCGCGGCCGGGAGGGTGGCCGGTGCGGCCGTCGCCTCTACCTTGGCCAGCGCCGCCGGTGTTGGCATTGGCGTCATGGTTGCGGCCGGCTGGAGTGTGGCGGTCGCCGTCGGACTGGGGCGGGGCGTAGCCGTCGCCGGGGCGGTCGTCGGCGCGGGCGATGGCGTGGCTGTAGGCGACTCTTGCCCAACCTTGAGCTCCTGGTCTATCTGCAGCAGCGTCCCCGGTTCAAGTCCATTCAGGCTGTAGAGCGTTTCCAGCGACAAGTCGTAGAGGAAAGCGATACCGCCCGGCGTGTCACCGGCGGCGACGCGATGGACGATGGCGCCATCCGGCCGCACTCGCGCTTGGGGGAAGCCGGCCAGCGGCCGCGAGCCATCGGGAAAGAGCGCATAGCCAACGATCAGTGGTTCGCCGACCGTCAGCACCGACGTACCCTCCAAGCCGTTATACGCCAGTAGATCAGACAGGCGCACGCCGAAGCGATCGGCGATCGTCAGCAGCGTGTCGCCGCCGACGACAGTGTAGAGGATGCGGCCGTCGGCTTGCGCCGTGGGCGGGATGAATGGCGCGGATGCGAGCGCGTCCGCCGCCGGCGCGCTCGTCGCCAACGTGACTGGCGCGACGGCCGTCGCGGCCCCTTCAGGCGGGGCCGGGGCGGCGTTCGAAGGGG
>CAZSOD010000042.1:20568-23854 GCA_964608255.1 uncultured Ardenticatenaceae bacterium | reverse complement strand
GGCCCCAACGGCGCGGGCAAGACGACCCTCTTCCGTATGATCGTCGGCCAGGAAGCGCCCGATGACGGCAAGCTGACCGTCGGCCAGACGGTCAAGATGGCCTACGTTGACCAGAGCCGCGAGACGCTGGACGCGGAGAACACGGTCTGGCAGGAGATCAGCGGCGGGGAAGAAACGCTGGAACTGGGCAAGCGCAAGGTCAACTCGCGCGGCTACGTCTCGCGCTTCAACTTCGCCGGGGCCGACCAGCAGAAGCTCGTCGGCACGCTCTCCGGCGGCGAGCGCAACCGGGTGCACCTGGCGAAGGTGCTGAAGAGCGGGGCCAACGTGCTGCTGCTGGACGAGCCGACCAACGACCTGGACGTGAACACCCTGCGGGCGCTGGAGGAGGCGCTGCTGAGCTTCGCCGGCTCGGCCGTGGTCATCAGCCACGACCGCTGGTTCCTCGACCGCGTGGCGACCCACATCCTGGCCTTCGAGGGCGACAGCCAGGTGTTCTGGTACCCCGGCAACTATAGCGAGTACGAGGAGGACAAGCGCCGCCGCCTCGGCGCGGCCGCCGACCGCCCCCACCGCATCAGCTACCGCAAACTCACGCGAGCGTAAAGAGTAATTCGCCACGGATGGACACGGATAGACACGGAAGAGATCGGAATTCGCTCCGTGCTAATCCGTCTACTCCGTGTTTATCCGCGGTGAATTACTTCTTCATAGACGGGTATGCTCGACGACGTTCTGGCCCAACTTGATCTCTGGTGGCGGCAGGTCCGCACGACCGACTTCCTGCTGCAAGCCGGGGCGCTGCTGGCGGCGCTGCTCGTCGCTTTTGCCCTGCGCGGCTTTGCCCGGCGGCAGGTGGCGAAGCTCCAGGAGCGCCTGAAGCGGCAGGGGCTGGTGATGGAGCAACTGCCGTGGACGCAGGACCTGCTCGTTGCCCTCTCCGCCGCCATCTTCCCCCTGACGGTCTGGATTCTCGGCTCGCTGGCGGCCGCGGCGCTGAGCGCCAACGGGCGGCCGGCCGGCCTGCTGGCGTGGCTCGTGCCCGTCTTCGGCCTGTGGGCGCTCTACCGCTTCGCCGGCACGCTGATGCAACTCAACCTCAGTCCGGCCCGCGACCGCGTCTGGCGGCGGCAGATTCTGCGGCCGATCGTCGTCGTCCTCATCTTCCTCCAGCTCACCCAACTGCTGGACAATCTGCTCAACCTGCGCCTCAGCAGCAGCGAAGACCTGCGCCTGACGCTGGAGTCGGTCATCCTCGGCCTGCTCATCCTCGTCTTCTTCCTGTTCCTCAACCGCGTCGTGCGCCGGCTGCTGGGCGAGGTGGCGCTGCCGCGGGCGGGCGTCGAGCCGGCGGTCAACCAGGTCATCACCACCTTCACCGGCTACGCCATCGTCGTCGGCGGGCTGGTGCTGTCACTGACGGTGATGGGCGTCAACCTGACGGCGCTGACGGTCATCGCCGGCGGCCTGTCGGTCGGCCTGGGCTTCGGCCTCCAGGAGTTGATCAACAACTTTGTCAGCGGCTTCATCCTGCTGACGGAGCGCAGCCTGGCCCCGGGTGACGTGATCGAGGTGGACGACAACGTGGGCACGGTGCAGCGCATCGGCCTGCGGACGATGCTCATCACCACGCCCGACGACGTGGACCTGATCATCCCCAACGGCCAGGTGCTGGGTAGCACGGTGAAGAGCTTCACCCACCGCGCGCCGGAGATGCGCGTCCACGTGGGGGTGTCGGCCGCGGCCGTCCACCCGCCGGTCGAGGTGCAGGCAACGCTGGTCGAGGCGGCGCAGCACCCGGAGGTGCTGGCGACGCCTGCGCCGGTCGCCCTGCTGCTGGAGCTGGAGGGCGACACCATCCGCTACGACCTGGAGTTCTGGATCGCCCAGCCCGTCCGCGCGCCCTACGTCGGCAGCGATGTGCGCCGGCGCATCTGGGAGCTCTTCGCGGCGCGGGGCATCGCCATGAGCGCGCCGCAGGATGTGGTGTTGGTGAGAGGGGAGTAGAAGAGGAAGAGGCTAAAGCAAGGACGCGAAGACGCAAGGGAGTTTGGCCCTTGCGTCTTTGCGTCCTTGCGTTAACGTCTTCACGTTTTTGGCCGCAAACCGTCACGGACTAACGGGCGTTGGCGTTAGCTCCCACGTAGGCGAAGGCTGGCCGGTAAAAGGCGGCGGCGGGGGCGGCGTAAAGGTGGCGTCAAGTGTCGGTGACGGCGTGGGCACGGCCGTGGCCGCGCGGGCCATCTCAAAGACGATTGGCGCGAAGGATTGATCGACTGGCGTCGCTGAGGGCCGGAGTGTAGGCGTTGGCGGGTCGGGTGGTGGGGTGAGCGTTGCCGTCGGGATATCCGCTGCCCCTGTTTGTCCCAGCGCGGAAGCCAATACTCTCCACGCGGTTAGCGCGACGCAGGTAAAGAGTAGGAGGGTGAACCCAATTCGGCCCCTTGTCTTGGCGCTCATTGCTCACCCCCGGCCTCATCGAGCGACGGTCGTACCTCGGGCGGTTGTGGAAACTCGAGGAAAGGTTTACTGCTCGTCGCCACATCGCCCCAATGATCCAGCAACGGATGATCGCCCGCGAAGAAGAGCAGGGCAATCAGCGCCACGAGGAACAAGAGGACGCCGCGGCGGTTATTCAATTTGCCTGTCATGATGGAAACTCCTTTGTTTTGGGGGCGGCAAACCTCCCTTGCTCCCGTTACAACCCGCCTACGCCTTGTCTGGCATTCAAGGAGCATGGCGAGCTTGCCCACAGTATAAAACTATGGGAGGTTGGGCACAATACATCTATAATTGATTTTCCCTACGACAAAATACGTACCGATTCTTTCGCCTGGCGCAGGGAACAAAAAACCTCCCGGCGCGGGAGGTTATAGGTTGCTGCTTCTCAGACCTGACAGGTCTTCTGAGACTGGTCAAGTTTGGACGGTCCGGTAGAGGTCGGTCAGTCCACCGCCACCATCACGCTCGACGCCTTGACGACGGCGTAGGCCTCCTTGCCCACGGACAGGCCCAGGCTCTCGGCCGAGCTCTTGGTGATGATCGACACGACCTGCACGCCGGGGGCCACTTCGATGACCACTTCGACGTTCACCGCGCCGGGGGTCAGGGCCACGACGCGGCCCTTGAGGACATTACGAGCACTCAGTTTCATTTGGCTTTCTCCTTGCTAGAAACGTCTTTGCGCCTTTGCGTTGACTTCCCCTAGTTCTCTTCCCACGCCGTCACCGTGTCCAGCGCGGCTTTCTCCTCGGCCGACAGTTTGACCTCCGCCCCCTTCGTCGTG
>CAZSOD010000042.1:0-20468 GCA_964608255.1 uncultured Ardenticatenaceae bacterium | reverse complement strand
GTCCAGCGCGGCTTTCTCCTCGGCCGACAGTTTGACCTCCGCCCCCTTCGTCGTGTCCTCCAGTTGGGCGATGGTGTTGGCCCCGATGATGGCCGAGGTGACGGCCGGGTTGGCCAATGCCCACGCGATGGCCGTTTGGGCGATGGTGGCGTCGTGGTTGCCGCCGACCTCCTCCAGCTTGTCCACGGCGGCGAAGCCGCGCTCGTTCATGTAGCGCTTCTGCACGCCGCCGGCCCGCGCCGACTCCGGCAGGGGCGTGTCGCGGCGGTACTTGCCGGTCAGGAACCCGGCCGCCAGCGGGCTGTAGGGAATAACGCCGATGCCCTGGTCAAGGCACAGCGGCTGCAGCTCGCGCTCGAACTCGGCGCGGTGGACGTAACTGTAGTGCGGCTGCAGGCTGTCGTAGCGGACGAGGCCGCGCACGTCGCTGACCCACAGCGCCTTGGCCAGCAGCCATGCCGGGTAGTTGGAGCAGCCCACGGTGCGCACCTTGCCGGCGCGCACCAGGTCGTCGAGCGCCCGCAGCGTCTCGTCCAGCGGCGTCTCCTCGTCGTAGAAGTGGGTCTGGTAGAGGTCGATGTAGTCCGTCTTCAGGCGGCGCAGGCTGGCCTCGACGGCGTTGAGGATGTGGCCGCGCGAGAGCCCCTGGTCGTTCGGCCCCTCGCCCATCTTGCCGCGCACCTTCGTGGCCAGGATGAGCTGGTCGCGGGCGACGGCGCCGCTCGCCAGCCAGTTGCCGATGTGGGTCTCGCTGACGCCGCCGGGGTTGCCGGGGTGCCAGCGGGAGTAGACGTCGGCCGTGTCGAAGAAGTTGATGCCGAGTTCAACGGCGCGGCTCATGATGGCGTGGGCGGTCGGCTCGTCGGTCGTCCAGCCGAACTGCATGGTGCCCAGGCAAATGGCGCTGACTTTCAGGCCGGTGCGGCCGAGGCGGCGGTATTCCATCGTCATTCTCCTTTCCAAAAAGACAATAACCACAGATTACACAGATTTCACAGATTGGGATCGGTAATCTGTGAAATCTGTGTAATCTGTGGTTTCTCTCTTAATCTATCTGAGTCTGTCGACCAGGTCGATGTAGGCGCGCATGGCTTCTTCGCGGGGCGTGCCGCGCAGGGCGGCCCAGGCGTCGTATTTGGCGCGGCCGACCATGTCGAACATGCCCGGGCGGCTGCCGCCGGCGTCGCCCGATTTTCCTTGCTTGAAGAGGGCGTAGAGTCTAAGCATCGTCTCGTTGTCGGGACGGGTGGGCAGAGCCAGGGCGTCCTTCGCCGCGGCCTCGAAGCGGGCTTGTAGGTCGGGGTCCATGATGTGTTACCTCCAAGGGTATAGAGATTGTAGCGCGTGGCCGGTGCGCTACAACTCATAGCCGTGCGCATCTGAGGATGCGCACTCTACATAGGTCGAAGAGGCCGCAGCCTCAGATGCGGACGGGGATAGCGCGTGCGGGGTGAGGTGAGCAGCGCGCATCTGAGGATGCGCACTCTACACAAATGGAAGAGGCCGCAGCCTCAGATGCGGACGGGGATAGCGCGTGCGGGGTGAGGTGAGCAGCGCGCATCTGAGGATGCGCACTCTACATAGGTCGAAGAGTCCGCATCCTCAGATGCGGACCTGGAGGTAGCGCGTGCCACGATTGAGCAGCGCGCATCCTCAGATGCGCGCTCTGCTGTGGCTCAAACCAAATCCGTCTTTATCCGTCGAATCCGCGCTCATCTGTGTTGAATTCGCTCAATTCCCATCGACCTGATCGGGCGGGGCGCCAGCGGAGGGGTCGGGCAGGACGCCGTCGGTGGGATCGGGCGCGCCTTCCTCGGCGGCCATGATCTCGTGGAGCGGCCGCCCCTCATAGGGGTGGTCGGGGTTGAAGTAATTGTAGGCCGTGCGCGAGATTTCGCGCAGGATGGGGAAGCTATACTCCGACATCAGCCAGTCGTTCTCCGGCTGAGCCAGCAGGGTATAGATAACGAAATCGCCGCCGGGGGAGTAGACGATGCCCGCGTCGCCGTGCTCGTTGAAGCTCCAGCCGTGCTTGTGCGACACGCGCACGTCCGGCTCGTCGGGCACGCCGTAGCGGATAAGGTTGCCCTCGACGTTCTGCACCATCAGGTCAACGATGGCCTGGCACTCGTCCTGGGTGATCTCAGTGGGGTAGATAGCCAGCAGACCGCCCTGGCCCTTGGCGCAGTAGTAGAGATTGGCCAGCATATAGCCGATGTCCTCGGCCGTCGTTTGCATCGTGGTGTCGGGGTTGGTGTTGATGTCCGTGCGTTCGTTGGCAGGCGTGGAGTAGGTGCTCGGCCGGCTCGGCACGACCTGGGCGTCATAGGGGATGGCCATGAAACTGTTGACCATGCCCATCTCATGCATTCCTTCGGTGAGCGCCGCCGCGCCGGCATAGGTGTTCTCCTCTCCGGCGATGATGTGGAGCAGCAGGTTGGCGGCGTGGTTGCTGGATGCCGTGGCCGTATCGAGGAAGAGCTGCTTCTCATAGTCGTTCGGCGGGCTGTCGAGTGTGCGGTAGGCCTCAATGAAGATGGCGATCTTCAGGATGCTCAGGCCGGAGACGGCCACGTCAGAGTTGATTCGCACCTCTTCCCCGGTTTGCAGGTCAAGAATATAGACCGCACCAAAGCCGTCGAACGAGGCCAGCTGGTTCTCTATAGCGTCTTGGAGCACCTGGATGTTCCATTCCGGCGCGGGCTCGTCAATCAGCGCCAGGTTGGCCACCCGGTCCTCAGGGCTGTACAAAGCTACCCGTAGCTGCTGCATGCTGGTTTCGCGGTCGGTGATAACGCCCGGCCGTCCGGGCTCGATCGATCCGGTGTCGACGAGCAATTGCGGCCCCTGGGCCGGGCGGTCGACAAAATCGGCGATGGCGTCCAACTGGCGGCGCAGCGCGGCGTCATCGTGGCGCGCGCGGATGGGAATGGTGATCGGGCGCGGCGAGAGGCCGACGACGAACTCGGCGTATTTGCGCCACGTCTCCTGCTTGTCCCACTGGGCGCGGGCCGCGCTCAGCATGCCGTCGGTATCGATGCTGAAGCCGAGATCGGCCGGCATGAGTTCGGCGGCGCGCTCGTCTTCGTTGTAGATCAGGATAGGGGACAGATAGTGTTCGTTGACGGCATTGCGCGCCGCGTCTAGCGTCAGACCTTCGACGTTGACGCCGGCAAGCGTCGTGCCCGGCGGCAGCTTGTCGAGAGCGCGCCAGAAAAGAAAACCCTGGTAAAGCAGGAAGGCGCCGCCCAGAACGAGCAAGGCGATAAAGAGGATGCGGCGTAGCGCTCTTAGCATGGTGGGCGGCCCTAGTTGTTGGCCGCGCTGGTCTTGCCCATATAGGGCGTGTCGAAATTGAAGTAGTTATAGGTGGCGCGGGAGACGTCGGCCATCAGCGGCGCGCTCAGTTCCCACTCCAGCCACTCCGGCTTGTAGAGGATTTCGACCAGAACATAATCCCCGCCGGGGCTGAAGACAATGCCCGCGTCGACATGCGTGTTGCCCGTCCAGCCGTGGCGATGGGCGACAGGGACTTCCGTCGGCACGCCCTCTTCAAGCAGGCTGCCTATTTTGTTTTTCTCCATGTAGTCGAGTATGTCGAGGCACTCGCTCTGCCAGTTTGTGCCGGGGAAAGCGGCCGGCAGCGCGCCACCCTCGCCCGCGGCGCAGTAATAGATCATGGAGAGCAGTGTGCCGATGTCTTCGGCCGTCGTCTGCATCGTCGGGCTGGGGTCGGCGCGCAGGGTCTCGACGGTGTTGGCCGGGGTCTCCGGCGTCGTCTTCCCGGCGGGCATCCCTGCGTCGTAGGGAGCCATGATGAAGGTGTTGACCAAGCCCAGCCGCATCATTGTTGCCGTCACCTGCTCCGCGCCCTTCACCGGGTCGCCTTCCGCGCCAATGAGCGCCAGCAGTTCGTTGGCGCTGGTGTTCTCCGGATTGACGACAAGGGTATCGGAGATGAGTTGGCGCTGCGAGAGCGTGGGCAACTGGTTGAGCGTGCGGTAGGTTTCCAGAACGATGGGCACCTTCATCAGGTCGATGGCGGAGACGGGCTCGGCGCTGTTGATGTTGATCTCCGCGCCGCTGTTCAGGTCCATCACGAAAACGCTGGCCATGCCGGCCGTGTCCTGCTCAAAGACTTGGAGCCGATTGACGAGCAGGCGGGCCAGCAGGTTCATGTTCGGCCGCTCCGGTTCCTTGGGCTCGACGATCAGGCGCGCCTCGCGCAGGTTAGGCCGGTAGAGCGCCGCTTCGATGTCGGCAAAGCTGGCTTCGATGTCGGTTTCCGTTCCCGGGGTGCCATAAGCAAAGGTCATGCTGCGCGGATCGGGTTGAGGCGGCTGCGCGGGCACGTCCACCACGGAGCGGATCTCCTCCAGCACGTTGCGCAACGCCTCTCGATTATGCGACGCCGCCAGCGGTACGGGGTTGACTTGGACGGGGCGACCCCACAAGTAACCCCAGAACCCTGACCAGAAATCCTGCCGCGTGCGCTCGATTCCGGCCTGGCTCATCATCGTGCCGAAGTCGAGCGTGAATTCGGCCTGGGCCGGCATCAGTTCAAAGGAATCTTCACCGTGGTAGAGCGTAACCGGCGCGTCGACGTAACGGGCGGTTAGTCGGGCGCGCGCTTCATCCTCAGTTGTCTGACCCACATCTACGCCGCCGATGGTCAGACCGGTGGGGAAGTAGGTGCGCGTGCCCGCGTATTGGTAGAGCTTGTAAAGTAGAAACAGCGAGACGCCGACCATCAGCGAGACGGTGATCCACTGGCCCAAGCCTGGCGAGCTATTGCGGTTCATGCGAAGACAGGCTCCTCGGTTACCGACGTCGGCCGCGTGGCGCGGAAGAGGGGCAGGGCGGCGGCAATGGCCCGCTCGGTGAAGGGCCACAGAGGGTGCGGCAGGCGCTCCAAGTGGAACCAGCCGCCGTCGAGGATTTCGCCACTGAAGACCATCGGCCCCGGTTGCACCGAGCCCAGGAAAGCCAGGACAATGTGCGGTGGTTCAGCCTGATGCTCGGCACAGACCACCGGGCCGATCAGCGCCTCCAGGCCCGTCTCCTCGCGCAACTCGCGCGCCAGACCGGCCGCCGGCGCTTCGTCCCGGCTCAACCAGCCGCCGGGCAACCCCCAGGGGGTCGAGGTGTGAAACACATGTCGTAGCAAGAGCACTTCCTCGTTAGCGTTGAAGGCTACCAGTGCTACCCCTACTCGCTGACGCGGGACGAAGGTGCGAACACCCCAGGCCAGGAAGCTGTTGAAAGGCCGCCGGCGCACCAGGCGCGCTACTCCCTCTTTCCAGGCATCCGCCACAGGCATCTTCACCGTCTATTTGTCTAAACCGACGCCGATCACCAGATCCGGGTCAAGGTTACAATCGGCCAGTATAGCAAAAAGGCCAAGCGTTTCCATAAGTCATCCTTCCTATGTTAGCGCTCTCTCATATGCCCCGGCGCGCGACCCTGCAACCTCGCGGGCGGTGAAGGCGTATAGGGAGCAAAGATTGATTTCGGAGGTAGATGCCATGCAGCAAGCGCGACTGATGCGCAGCGAGTCGGAACGGATGATCGCCGGGGTATGCGGCGGGCTGGCCCAGTATCTGGAGATTGACCCGGTGCTGGTGCGGCTGGCATTCGTGGTGCTGTTTCTGGCGAGCGGGCTAGGACTGGTGATCTACGGCATCCTGTGGCTTATCATGCCGTCGCCTTCGCGCCTGCAGCCGGCGATTCGGATCATGGACGAGTCGGACGCGACCGCGTCGCCGGCTGGCAAGGAGAGCGGCCGGTTCAGCCCGGCGGCCACTGTGGGCGTCATCCTGATCCTGTTCGGAGCGTTTTTTCTTCTAAGCCAGAGCGGTTGGATCAATGACGCGTTTTGGCCGATTGTCCTCATCGGCGCCGGCCTTTTCTATCTCATCCGCCGCGCGCGGCGGTAAGCGAAGAAGTTGATCACGGATTAGACACGGATCAGACGAATGAACCCGGCAAGGAAGGCTTCTTATCCGTGTTCATCGGCCTAATCCGTGTTCATCCGTGTTGAATTACTCTTTCTCTCCCACCGACTGCCCCCGGCGCAACGTGCCCGGCAATGCGCGACCGCGCAAACCCGGGCGCGTTTTCATTTCTGTTGCCGCCGCATCACCATTGCCGCTTGGCCGGCCCGGAACCTGATAGATGGGTAGGGTAATGGTAAAGGTCGTCCCCTGTCCCACGGCGCTGTCGACCTTGATCGCCCCGCCGTGGGCCTGGACGATCCACTTGGCAATCGCCAGCCCCAGCCCGGAGCCGCCCTGGGCCCGGCTGCGCGCTTTATCCACGCGGTAGAAGCGGTCGAAAATGTGGGGCAGGTCTTCGGACGGGATGCCGATGCCGGTGTCGCTGACGACTAGCTGCGCCCAGCCCTTATCCCGCGCCAGGCTAAGGCGCACGGTCCCGCCCGGCTGGGTGTACTTGATGCCGTTGTCGACCAGATTGAGCAGCAGTTGCTTAAGCCGGTCCTCGTCACCCAGGACAAGCGCCTGATCAACGGCCGTCAACTCAACCGCCACCGGCTTGTCGATCCGGCTGACCTGCCGGTAAACCTCGAATAGCACGGTGTCCAGTTCCACCGGCTCGTGGCGCAGCGGCAGGCCGCCCGTGTCAGCGCGGGCCAGCAGCAGCAGATCACCCAGCAGCCGGCTCATGCGCTCCATCTCCTCCTGGATGACCTCCATGGATTCCTCATCGTAGCTGCCAAAGCGACGCATGAGGTCGAGATTGCCGCGAACGCTGGTCAGAGGCGTGCGTAGTTCGTGGGAAACGTCGGCCAGAAAGCGTTGCTGGCTGCGGAAGAGGCGCTCCAGCCGTTCCAGGGTCTGATTGAAGGCGCGAGCCAGGTCGCCGATCTCGTCGGTGCGGCTGCTGTGGGGCACACGGCGGCTCAAGTCGTCGGCGCGGGTGATCTGGCGGGCGACGGTCGTAATGTCTTCCAGCGGCCGGAAAAGGGTGTTGGTGAGGATGGCCAGGACGATGAGTGAGGCCACGGCCGCGCCCATACTGATGAGCAGCGCCCGGCTAAGCACACGGCTAAAGACCTCGAAGTTATCCAGCAGGCGCGCCACCTGGATGTAACCGATGAGCGTGCCACCGGCATCGTAGACGGGAACTGTCAGGACGCGCAGCTGCGTGTCCTCATACGGCACTAGCTTGTAGATCTCCTGCGCGCCCAGGCTGTCGGGGTCGAGGAGTTCGTCAAAGCCGGTCAGGTTGCTGGACTGGACAACGATCGCGCCCTGGCGGTTGACGATGTTGAGGAAAGTGGACGCCGTCTCCAGTGTCGCCAGTTCCGCGGGCAAGGGGACGCGTATGATACCGTCGGCGCCGACCTCGGTGCTGCTGCTTTCCAGTTGCGAGGCCAGGGAATAGAGATCAGCGTCAATCTGGGCCAGTATCTGGTTGCGCGGCAGGATGTAGACAACCAGCGACGACAGGAAGTAGACGATGCTGAAGAGCAGCGCGTAGACAAGCAGCAGCCGGTTCTGGATGGACAAGGAGAAGCTATGACTCCTCGCGGAGAACGTACCCGATGCCCCGCACAGTGTGAATCAGGCGCTGCATCCCTCCTTGCTCGGTCTTCTGGCGCAGGTAGCGCACGTAGACCTCGATGATGTTGCTTTCACCGCCGAAGTCATAATTCCAGACGCGGTCGAAGATGACGTCACGGGTTAGCACCTGTCGCGGGTGGCGCATGAACAGCTCGAGCAGTTCATACTCCTTGGCCGTCAGATCGAACGTAACGCCGCCACGGCGACCCTGGCGCGTGCCGGTGTCCAGTTCCAGATCGGCGAAGCGGTAGACCTGGGGCAGGTTCGGCTGGGCGCGGCGCAGCAGGGCGCGGACGCGAGCCATCAGTTCATCGAAGGCGAAGGGCTTCACCAGATAGTCGTCGGCCCCGGCATCCAGCCCGGCGACGCGGTCCTCGATGGCTTCCTTGGCCGTCAGCATCAGGATCGGTACGTCGCTGACCGCGCGCAGACGGCGGCAGACTTCGAGCCCGTCTATGCCGGGCAGCATCAGGTCTAGCAGAACAAGGTCGGGGGGATTGTCGCGCGCGATCTCCAGAGCAGTGGCGCCATCGGGCGCCGCTTCGACGCGGTAGCCTTCAAAGCCCAGCCCGCGCTGTAGAAACTGGCGTATGCGCTCCTCGTCTTCCACGACCAGGATAGTTGACGACATCGACACGACCTCCGGTTAGCTTGCCTTTGCCTACAAGTATAGTCCGCTGTGGCTCTCAAGCAACCGTAGCCGGGGCTTGTCGTTGTTGCGCGGCGGAGCGTAGGCTACAATTTCCCCCGTTGCGCCGGTAAGACAGCGCTACGCTTCGGGAAGAGGGCATGGATCAGCTATACCAACAGGGTCTGGAAGCGACGCGGTGGCTTCAGAGCGCCTGGCCCGCGCTCCGCGACGTGATGGCCTTTATCACGGCCCTGGGCGAGGAGCAGGCGTTCCTGGTCATCTTGCCGCTGTTTTACTGGTCGATCGACAAGCGTCTCGGCCGCCAGTTGGGCTATATCTTCCTGCTGTCCGCCAGCGTCAACAATATGGCCAAGAACATCCTTGTCCAGCCGCGGCCTTTCTGGCTAGACCCGGGCGTGCAGCAATTCCCGGCCGAGGGGTACGGTCTGCCCAGCGGGCACGTGCAAAACACGACGGCTGTCTTTCTGTTGCTGGCGTCGTGGGTGCGGCGAAGCTGGGTATGGCTGCTGGCGTTTGTGTTCATCCTGCTGATGGCCCTCAGCCGCGTCTATCTGGGTCTCCACTTTCTCCAGGATGTCGCCGGCGGCCTTGTCATCGGCTTGCTGGTACTGGCCGCGTTTCTGTTCTGGCAACAGGCCTTTGCCGAGCGATTCGGCCGGCGCATCCTGGGGCGGCGGTTGCTGATGATGGTCATCATCCCGGTTGCGTTGGGCGTTATTTACCTGCTAGCGTTGGTCGTGCGCGGCGCGCCGGATTTGAACACGTCCTGGGCCGCATACATCCCGCCGGCGGAACTGAACGCGCACGAAGGCACCGTGGCGACGATCGCCGGCTTGCTGGGCTTTGGCCTGGGCATGATCCTGGAGAGCAGCCGTGTTCGCTTTCGCGCTGATGGACCGGTCTGGAAGCGCGGCGCCCGCTACCTGCTGGGCATTGCCGTGGCCGTGGGCATCTGGGCCGGGTTGCGAGCCGTCTTTCCCGACCAGCCGCAATGGCTGGCTCTGCCGCTGCGTTTTGTGCGCTACCTGGTGCTGCTGTTGTGGGTGACTTACTTCGGTCCGTGGGTCTTTGTGAAACTGCGGCTGGCGGCGGCCGACGCCGAGTCGGAAGTTCGGATCACCTTATAGCCCATGCCCGCCGTCACCTACGAAACCGACCGCCTCATCCTTCGCCCCTTCCGTAAGAGCGACCTGGACGACATACACCAGCAGGTCTACTCCGACCCGATTGTCTGCCGGTGGTACTGCGGCGCGACGCGCACCAAAGCTCGGACCCGCGCCTGGCTTCACTACCGAATGACCGAAGCCGAATACTCCGACTTCTACGCCTGGGCCGTTGAACTGAAGGAGACGGGCCGGGTTATAGGCCTCGTCCGGCTTGGACCTTACGTGAACACCTTCAACGACTGGCCGGAAAACGGCGATCCGCCCTTCAACGAGGTCGAGGTCGAACTGAGTTTCGCCTTCGGGCAGGCTTACTGGGGTCAGGGCTACGCGCTGGAGGCCAGCCGGCAAATCATCCATCACGCCTTCCGGGTGCTGCGCCTGCCACGACTGGTTGGCGGCGCGGCGGCCCAGAACCTGCGCTCGGTCCGCTTCCACGAAAAGCTGGGCTACCGTGTGGCGAAGAACCTGCTGGATGACGACTTTGTGACCATCCTGAACAACCCTTGGCCGCGCAGCGCGACTGGGGCAGCGGCGCCGGAGGGGGCCGCTGCCGACAGAAGTCCGGCGCTGTAATCCACGCCATCCGTCACCTTCCGCCGGCGTTAGGAGTCACCTGCGGCAGGCGCGTCCCGTGTGATGGCGCTGGACTGGCATCTAGGGACGGCCGACAAAGGGCAGGAGTATTTGTCGCGACCCCGGCACTGGCCCGGCGCGCAGATTGCCAATAGCCAGTTGCACCGGTACCGTGACCGGCGGCACAGCCGATCCTTGCCCCCCGGTGGCGGTAATCGTGATGGTTGTCGCGTGGAGCTGGTTTATGGGTAGTCCCGCTGGATCCGCCTCAAGGGCCAGCGTGGTTCCGCCGTTTACCGGAGTGACCCGCAGCCACGCCGCGGATGACTCCGCCGTCCAGGTGACGGTGCCGCCACCGGCGTTGGCGACAACGACCGCCGCGTGCTGAACACCGTCGCCGGCCTGGATGTGCCATGTTACGGATGCGGGCGCAGTCGAGAGGAACGGGCCAGGCGGCTTGAGATCGTCCGCCACGGTGATTTCGACCTTGCTGTTGGCGCTCAGGCCGTCGCTGTTGGTCGCCCGCAACCCGATCTCGTGGGCGCCGGGGGGGAGATCGGGCAATGTGATCAAGGCGCCCTCGCCAACCGGCGCACCATCGACTGTCCAGATCAGACTGGCCCCGCTGAGCCCTCCATCCTGCGGATCGAGCGCCTCGCCAATCAGGTTGATCGTCTGCCCAAAGAGCAGTGCCGTATTCTCGCCGGGCGACAGGATCCGCACTTGCGGCGGCCGGACGGGCAGCGCCACGGGCGCGGAATCGCGGCGCGCGGCCAGTGCTCCGTCGGAGGCAATGACGCGGAACACGATCTCGCTGCCACCGCCCAGCGTTGCAGCGTCAATCGTCACGCCTGCCTCGCTCTGGCCAAGCCGGATCGGCTGAAAGGTGAGGCCGCCATCCCGACTGTAGATAATGTCGTAGCGCAGCGCATCGCCGTCGGCGTCGCCCGCACTCCAGGCCAGGGTAACGGTTCCGGCACTCACCGTCACGTCAATCGGGCCAAGCGCCGGCGCGGAAGCGCTTACGTCGCGCGAAGCGAGGACCTTCCCAGCGCGCGCCAGCTCGATGCGGCGAACGCCCGGGGGTAGTTCCACGACCAGGTTAAACCCCAGCCAGCCGGGGCCTTCCGCAAGCTCGCCGGCGTCCAGCGGTTGCTGGCGCAGGACGCTCCCTTTGGCATCGAGCAGGCGCAGCGTGTAAGGCCCGGGGCGGCCCGGATCGACGGGGAATGAGCCGGCGCGGACGGCTGTAAAGGCGGCCGTGTCGCTCGCGGGATCGATGACGCCCGCTATGAGCAGCGCCGGGCCGCCAGCCGCCCGGGGCCGGGTGACGCCGAGCGCGGCCGCCGGAATAGCCTCGAAGAGCTTCTTGTAGTTCTGATCGCTGATCCACTGCGGGTGGCAGTAGGCCATCATGTCGACCCAGTCCGGCCCCGGCAGCACCGCCTTTGGCAGGCCATAAACTGGGTCGCCCGCGTCAAAGCCTTCGACCACGCCGGTGACCGGGCCGATGCGCGCGTTTGGATAGTTCGGCGATGGATCGCCTCCGCTCAGATCGCACTGGCCGTTACCCGTCAGTGGATGGCCCCGGCCCAGCGTATGGCCAATCTCGTGGCCGGCATAGTACCCCACCCAGCCCGGCCCCGCCGGCCCACTGGAAACGCCGCCGCCGCCCGCCTGGCCGCGCGGGAAGAGCGGGCCGCCCAAGTCGCGCACCATGCCGTACATGAAGATGTCCTTCGACAGATTGTTTTCCTGGCGCAACGTGGCCATCTGCGCGTTGGTGTAGCCGCTGGCGCAATACTGCCGGTCATCCTTGGTGATGTTCCCGTTCTGGTCGCGAATAATATACGGTGGCACCTGGCACTCCGGCGACATGCGGCTGACGCGTGCGGCCAGACCGGCATCGAAGACGAGCCAGTTGTTTGGCCGAAACCCAGGCGTGGGATCGTTCATGAAGCCCGGCGTGCTGGCCAGCGGGTAGACGCGGCGAATCCAGGAGTAGTTGGCCAAGACGTCGTTAACCAGCGAGGGGTAATACGTCTGGTTATTCAGCGTGAAGCCGAAGGAGACAAACTGGACGGCCAGCCGTCCTGACGGCTGAAAGTCCAGCGGGCCGACGGCGAAACTGTTGTCAGCGTAGTTAGTCTCTAAGGGGAGCTGATAGGGGTTCAGCTGGACGCGCAAGCGCAGGTCGCTCTTGGTCGTCCACTCCCAGGGCAGCTCAAAGAGAAACGCCTGATTGATGTCTTCCTGGAGGTATGCATTGCGCACGGTGAGCTTGGTCCCGGCCGGGTTGACTGGCACCAGCGGTCCGGCCTGGCTGACGCCGTTCCAGGAGCCGTAGAGAAAGGCGGCTACTCCGGGCGCGTCAGGCCCATTCGACTGGGCAAATACGCGGACAAAGGTGCGCCGATTCTCAACGAGCGGCACGTTGTTGCTGAGATGCTGGATGCCCTGGGTGACGAGGATGTTATTCACGTTCAGGTTTAGCGACAGCGGTTCGCTGCTGGTGGCGAGGCGTTTCAGCATGCCATTGGGCGGCGCGGCGGACTCGCGCCAGTAGAGCAGGCCATCCTGAACGGCCAGTTGATCGATCAGGTCGCCGGATGAGTAAATAGGGCCGTCCTCGGGCGCGGCAACTCCATTGCGCGAGGCGCGGATCAGGTTGTGGGAGTAGGCGCACAGCGGATCGCAGGCCGTCGTCCGGCGCTCATAGAAAAACAGCTTCTCGCCGTCGGTGGTGATGCCCAGGATGACGGCCGTATCGTCAGGGCTGGCGTAGATGGGCGTCAGAGAGTCGTTGAGGTTGTCGAAGCGCGACACGTCGCTGCCTTGCCCCAGGTACACAAGCTGGGTATCCACACAGATCGTTCCCTGGCACTGCCGGCGACGGCCGTCAGCGTAGTAGCCCGTGATGCCGCTGCCCAGTTCGCGCGCCGCGCCGCCCGGCGCTAGGCGAATCAGCGTGCTACCGATCAGGTAGTACAAGTAGTCCCCGTCGTAGCTCAGCGCAAACGCCGCGCCGGACAGTGTGGTAACAGGCACGCGCGCGCCGTTATCCTTGCGAACGTAGGCGATGTCGGTGTTGTTGCCTGTGCGGCTGAGAGCGTAAATGCGATCGCCCGCGTCGACGATCTCGCCCGGCCCGGCGATCAGAGCATTAACCAGTTGCGGCGCGACCGTCGGGCTTGCCGTGCGCGGCAGGCGCACGAGTCCGTTCAGCGCGATCCAGTAGAGATACTGCTGATCGACGAGGATGTTGGACAAAATAGCGTTCGTCCCGCAAGGCTGCGACTGGGCATAGAGAGGGCGCGGCAGGCTGCCGATGAGCGAGAGGACGCTTACGGATTCCACCGGGAGCGGGCTTGGATTGCAGGCCGGGGATTGGCGCCAGTAGACGGCCGTCGGCGTCAGTGTATAAGCCGCCACACCTGAGTAGAGCACTGTAAACGGCGCGCCGTCGGGCAGGGCCGCGACCGGCACGCTGCGGCTCGCGCTGGCCAGCATCAGCCCGGCAAGGACAGGCGCCGCCAGCAAGGCGCGCACCGGAAGTGTACTGCGTTTATCGGTAATCATTGCTCGCACCCTTTTTGATCTATCGGTCGCTTAGCGGGTGACTATCGGGACAAAGGCCCGACCGACCGGCGGCGTCAGGCTCCAGACGCCGCTGATCGATGTGCCGGCGTAGACGGCATTCGCGGCGGCGTGCAAGCTGACGGTTGTCACCGTCTCCGCGCCCGTGAAGCCCTCGTTGGCGGGTGCCCAGGTCTGGCCGTTGCTGCTGCTGGTAAATGCGCCGTCGTTGTTGTAGACGTACACAAGCCCGCTGATCGTCGGGCTGAAGGCCGGAATGCCGACGTTGCCGCTGAGCGTTGTGTTGTAGGTGATGCCGGCATCGGAGCGCGTCCACGACGTGCCCCGGTTATCGCTCCGCCACAGACCGTGGCCGGCGATGCTGATGAGCACGCGGCCGCTCAGCGGGCTGACAGCGATGCCGCGGACGTTCAGGTCGCCGGCCGGCAACCCGTTGTTGGCCGCGTCCCACGCCTGGCCGTCGTTTTCGGTGCGGTAGATGCCGGAGGGGTTGGTGGCGATGTAGACCGTGCCCGGATGGAGCGGATCCGCGGCGAGATCCACGAACTGTGTCTGGTTGGCGTCGGGCAGTCCGCTGCTACGCAATTGCCACGCGCCGCCGTTAAGCGACACGTGCATGCCCGTGCCGGTCAGAGCGTAGAGCAGATTGGGTTGTCCGGGCTTCGCGTCGAGGGCGTTGACCGTATCGTTGGCGGCGATGCTGCCGTTCGTGGCGTTCGACCAGTTGCCGCCGCCGTCGGTGCTGCGCCACACGCCCGCGCGATAAAGCCCGGCGTAAAGCGTGTTCGGCGCGTCCTGGCGGATGAGCAGGCTGTTGATGCCCGTGTTCTGGGGCATATTTGCCGGCAGACCGCTGCTGGCCGGCTGCCACGTTAGACCCCGGTCAGCGCTGCGAAAGACGAGATTGGTATTGTCGGTGGAGCGCAGCGTAGCGGCATAGACAATGTTGGGATCCGTCGGGTGACCGATGACGACGCTGACCGATGGTTCGAACCCTGTCTGGGGAATTAGCCGGCCGAGGCGCGACCAGCGGAACAACCCGGCGGCCGCGGGCGACGCCGCCGCGAGGATGACGATTACGATTAGCGCTACCAGGATAGATCGATCCGGGCGACGCCTGACCGCGCGCAAGGTGAGGGCAAATCTGATTGTCATATGAACACGATAGCGTGAGCGTCGGCCGAATTGGTCACTCTGATCGTGACAAAAATCGCTACAATCTGAACAGGTCCCTTGGGAGAGCGGGTTGGACGAAGACTTTTCCTTTGGTTACTGGGTTCGCCGCCGGCGTAAGGCGCTCGACCTGACGCAGGCCGGTCTGGGCCAGCGCGTTGGCGCCAGCGCGGCTATGATCCGCAAGATTGAGGCCGATGAGCGCCGACCATCGCGCGAACTGGCCGTACTGCTAGCCGCGGCGCTGGCCGTTCCCGAGGCCGAGAGCGCGCGATTTCAGCAGGCGGCTCGCGACGTAACCCCCGTTGACCAGCTATCGCCGCCGGCCGCGCCGCCATCCCTGCCGGGGTTGCCGCCCACGAACCTACCCGCGCCCGTGACCTCCATGGTTAATCGACACAGCGACCTGCAGCGCGTCGCGGCGCTGCTTCTAAGCGCGGACGTGCGGCTGGTGACGCTCGTCGGGCCGCCCGGCATGGGCAAGACGCGGTTAAGTATCCAGGCGGCGGCGCGGGTCCGGCCACGCTTCCGGGACGGTGTGTGGTTTGTTGACCTGTCGGCCGTTTCCGATGGCGAACAGGTTTTACCGCGCGTGGCCCTGACACTTGGGCTGGTGGCTCCCGGCCTGACCCCGACAGATCAGTTGCGCGTAGAATTTCGCGATAAGCAGGTTCTGCTGCTGCTCGATAACCTGGAGCAGGTTGTTGAACCCGCCGCGATGGCAATCGCGAGCCTGTTGCGGGCGTGCCCCGGTCTGAAGGTGCTGGCAACCAGCCGGATCCGTCTCGACGTGTATGGTGAGCACGAGTACTTGCTCCCGCCCATGTCACTGCCCCCAATCGATGAAACAACTGATCGTCTGCTGCGGTATGAAGCGGTGCAACTCTTTGTCGATCGCGTGCGGCAGCACCGGCTGGAATTCGCGTTGACTGAGTCAGTGGCCGCGCCCGTGGTCGAGATCTGCCGGCGTATGGAGGGCCTGCCGCTGGCGCTGGAGTTGGCGGCGGCGCGCACGCGATTAATGGACGTCGTTGAGCTGGCGGCCGCGCTGCGCGATGAATACGGTCGCGACTGGCATGCCCTGCTGCAGGTGAGTACCCGCGACTTACCCGCTCGCCAGCAGACGCTCTACCACGCCGTAGCCTGGAGCTATGGCCTGCTGCAAGCGGAGGAGCGGGCTGTCTTGCGCCGCCTGGGGGTGTTCGCCGGCCCATTTGACTTGCCGGCAGCAGTGGCCGTCGCCGGCGCGCCCGATGGCGCGGCGGACGTGGCGCCGATCATGAAGCGGTTGGTCGACCATAGTCTGGTCAGTTGCGAATCGCAGCGTCCAGAGCGCTGGCGGTTGCTGGAGATGATCCGTGAGTTTGCGGTGGCGGAGATGAGCGCTGCCGAACATCAGGCGGCGAAGCTCAGTCATGCCCGGCACTTCGCTTGCCGGCAAAGGGCGTGGCGGGACGCGTGGCTGGATCGCGCCTATCTGGACGCCGTGGAAGATGACCTGGACAACTATCGGGCTGCCCTGCGCTATGTGCTGGAGAGCGGCGACGCCGCCCTTGCGCACGAACTGGGGGCCGTGATGGGTCGCTTCTGGGAGCGTCGCGGGCTGCTTCATGAGGGCCGCGCCATGCTCGCAAGCATCATTGCTATGCCCGGTGACGCCGATCCACAGGCGCGCTTCGCTGTGTTGCATGAGGCCACGATTCTGGCCTGGATGCAGCAGGACTTTGCGGTGGCCGAGGCGCTGGCGGACAGGGGAATGTCCTGGGCGCGAACCCGGGAAATGCCCGCGGCCGTCATGGTGATGCTGAATATGCTCGGCCGCATTTTTCTAGAACAGGCGCGCTATGCCGAGGCCGATGAGATTCTGGCCGAGGCTATCGAACTGGGACAATCCCTCTTGCCGCCCGACCCCGGAAGCATGCCCTACCTCCAGCGTGGGGAAGTGGCGCTAGCGCTGGGACAACTCGAGCAGGCCGAAGCACTGACGTGCCATGCCCTGGCTACGGTAACAGAACGCGACCTCGTTCCCTACTGCCTGGGTTGGAACAACCTGGCCGAGGTGGCGCTGGCGCGCGGCGACATTCGCGCAGCGCGCGAAGCTTTGCGCCGCGTTCTGCCCGTGGCCCATTTACATTCGCGGCGAACGCGCGTATTCCTGAATGCGACGGCTGGTTTATTGCTGGCGGAGCCCGCCGCGCCGGCCGCGGCTGCCCGGCTTCTGGCCTGTGTGACCGCCGCCAACGCGCGCCTGGGCGACCCGCTCTCGCCATTGACTCAGGGGCAAATAGCGGTCCGGCTGGCCGCGGCGCGCGAGCGGCTGGCGGCGCGCGCGTGGCATGAGGCCTTGTCCGCGGGTGAACGACTCTCGCTCGATCAGGCGTTGGCCGAGGCCCGGCAAGCCCTTGGCTCTGACGCTAGCGCAGGCTAAAGCGCGGGTCGCGCTGAATGGTCAATGCCAGCCCCTCGGCCAAAGCCACTCGCGGCTGAAACCCCAAGAGCTCCCGCGCGCGGCTGATGTCGGCCGCCAGTCGCGGCACGCCGCCCGGCTTCTGGGCGTTGCGGATGATATTGACGCGCCGGCCGGTGACCTGCTCGACGCACTCCAGCAAGCCATTAACGCTGACTTCGTGTCCCGCCCCTATGTTGATAATGGTCCGGTTGATTTCGGGCGCTGTGGCCGCTGCCACCAACGCGTCAACGACGTCATCCAGGAAAACGTAATCGCGTGTTTGTTCGCCATCGCCGTAGACGACGAGCGAACCGCCGCCGAGCGCGGCGCTCAGAAAGCGCGGCACGACCGGCGCGTGCGAGGCCGGCAGGCTCTGGCCGGGGCCGTAGGCGTTGAAGATGCGCAGGGGCACGGTTTCCAGCCCCCACAACTCGCCGATGGTGTGGATGTACTGCTCAGCCGCCCACTTGCTGACGGCGTAGGGACTATCGGGGCGGGGCAAATCATCTTCGCGCACCGGCTGGCGGGACTGCCGGCCATAGACCGCGCCCGACGAGGTGAAGACGACGCGGCCGACGCCGGTGTCGCGCATGGCCTCCATCAGGCTGACCGTGCCGCCGACGTTGACGCGGGCATATTCGCGCGGATAAAGCAGCGATTGGGGCACGGAAACCCGCGCCGCGAGGTGATAGACACAATCGACCTGATGCAGCAGCGACCAGAGCAGGGGGACATTGTCAACGTCGCCAGGCGTGAAGGTCACGCGCGCGTCGAGCCGCGCCACGTCGCCGGCGCTCAGGTCATCCAGGGCGTGAACGTGGTGGCCGTCATTGACTAACCGGTTGGCGAGCGCCGCGCCTAGAAAGCCGGCGCCGCCGGTGACGAGGAAGCGCATGGGGTAGTGAAAAGTGAGAAGTAAGTAGTGTCTAGTAGGTCGTTAGGCCAGTAGGGTTGTGGTCTGTGGTCAGTGGTCTGTTGTTGTCACTCGCCACCCGTCATTTGAAACGGCTCCGAATGATTGGCGAAAATGCGGTCGAGGATGGCCGTCTCGCGGGTCATGATTGCGTTCAAGAAGCCTTCGGCGCCCTTCATGTGCTTGAAGGCAGAGAAACCGCGCTCCAGATAGCCTTGCAACTCCCCCCAGCCGGCCAGCGCGGCCGGCGCATGGGCCAGCTTGAGTGAAATGGCGATAAGGGGGATGTGCACCAGCCGGTCGATGCCCAGCCCGATGCGGTTGATGAGGATGATCTGGTGCAACCGCGCGTCGTAGTTGTCGCAGATACGGTAGGCGGCGGCGTATTGCTCCAGGGTGATGGCGTCGGTGACCCCCAGTTGATTCACGAGTACGTCGGCCAATTGCCCATCCAGCCGGTCGGTCAGCGCGGCCAGTTCAACGACGTCGGCCAGAATAGCCACGGCGCGCTCCGGCAGCACCTTGCGGACGCCTTCGTAAAAGCGCTGCAGGTCGGCGTCGCGCTGGCTGAAGTCGCGCGGCGCATAGACGTCGTGCAGGAAGAACTCGGCCGCCGGCCGGTAGCGCGGGCTCGTCAGCAGATCGGCGTGGGTGCGGGCCAGCCGCGCCGACTGAAATCTGCGCAGCAGGGCGATGGACGGTGGTAATTCTGCCGCTTCGACCACGCGGTGGTGGCCGGGCCGGGCGGCCGCCAGATGGGTCAACAGCCGCGCCGCGTCGCCGGCCGTGGGGGTTGCTGGTTCTGTACGCCCGCTATTGTTCTGCGCCATATCCGCGTGACCTCTTCCGGCCATTGTATCCAGGACAGCGGCCGCAAACGCCTTTAAAGTGATGTGTCCATGCTGGCTGGCTTCCACGCACCATTATGGCGCAGAATCGTGAAATCGACGACCGCCCCAATCGGCCTTGACAAGCGCAACTATTTCGATATACTTCTAATTAGATAGAAATCTAATTAGAGAGGAATCGAAATGGCAATGGTGCAGCGTGAGTCCATGACCGACGAGCAGTTCAATCGCCTGCTCCAGTTCTTTCAGGTCTTCAGCAATGAGAGCCGGCTCAAGATCATCGGCTATCTAGCCAACGGCGACAAGAGCGTCGGCGAATTGGCGCAGTTGCTCGATCTAAAGGAGCCAACCGTATCTCACCACCTGTCCGAGTTGAAGGGGCTAGGTCTGGTGAACGTCCGGGCGGAAGGCAACATGCGTATCTACCAGCTCAATGCCAGGGCGCTGGAAGCGATTAGCAAGGATGTTTTTGCCCAACCGAACCTGGCCAAGCTGGTGGACACCCGGCAGTTGAGCGAGGAAGAGCGCGTGTTGCGCACCTGGGTGAAGAACGGCCGCATCGTCGAGATTCCATCGCAGGAGAAGAAGAAGCAAATTCTCATTCGGTGGCTGGCGGCACAGATCGATCCCGAGCGGCGCTGGACCGAGCGCGAGTTCAGCCAGTGGCTGGCCCAGTTCAACGAGGACTTCGCCTTCCTGCGGCGCTATCTGGTCGACAACGGCTACATGGCCCGCGAGAACGGCATCTACTGGCGGACGCCGGAGCGCGACCCGGCGCAAGCGTGAGAGACAGGGGCAGGCGCGAAACCTGCCCCTGTCTGTTTGTGATACAATGCGCGCCGAGGCGAGTCTGCGAAACGAGGGAATATGACGATGACGATAGCCCCATCGGTGAGCTGGGCGGCGCTGACGCCGGAACAGCGCGAGCGCTTTGCCCCTGTGTGCCCCAACTTCGTCGTCGAGGTTGCCTCGCCAAGCGACCGGCCGGCTGACTTGCGAGCGAAGATGGATGAGTATGTAGCGAACGGCGCGCAGTTGGGCTGGCTCATTGTCGCGGCCGAGCGGATGGTCTACGTCTATCGCCCCGGCCGAGCCGTCGAAACCCTCCTTGAGGCCGCCATGCTCTCCGGCGACCCCGTCCTCTCCGGCTTCACTCTCGATTTGGGGCCGAGCTGGGAGCCGGCGTTGTGAGGCGACGGGCGACCGCAGACCATGGACGGCTGATCACAGACTACGGCCAAAGCGAACACTGACCAACTGACCAACTGACCCACTGACCCACTAGCCACTGCTCATGCACGATCTCCTCATCCGCAACGGTCTTATCTACGACGGCAGCGGCGGCGCGCCGTTCGTCGCCGACCTGGGCATTGACGGCGATGCCATTGCCGCCATCGGCCCATCCCTCGGGCCGGCCCGGCAGATCATCGACGCCGGCGGGCTGGCCGTCGCGCCCGGCTTCATCAACATGATGTGCTGGGCCAACGAGTCGCTCATCCACGACGGCCGCTCCC
>CAZSOD010000041.1:22086-25187 GCA_964608255.1 uncultured Ardenticatenaceae bacterium | reverse complement strand
AACTGCGTCCCGGTCGCGCGCGCCGGTGGTTGCTGGCCCGCTACCTAGCGGCCGCGCCGCTGCTGGCCGGGCGCGACTGGCGGCAAGGCCGGGCGCGATTTGCGCTGTTGCTCCTGCTGGTCGATCGCCGGCGCGACGCGGCCCGCCTCATCGGCCGCACGCTCTGGCCCGAACGCACCTGGCTCGAAGCCCGCTACGGCCGGCCGGTCGGTCACGTCCAGCACCTGTGGCAGGTGCTGCGCTATGGGCGGGTGTAGGGGCGACCGCTGGCCGACGACTTCCGCTAGAAGGACGACAGACGACGGGCCACGGACCACAGCCAGAAGGGAAGTGAGTGAGAGTGAAAGCCCGCGACCGGCAGTAGCTACTTGCCGCGGTCTGTGGTCGTCCTACCGTCTCAGCGCGTGCGGAAAGTGATTCTTCAACCGGCCCGCTGCGCGCTTGGCCCAACCCAGCCCGAAGCCGTCTACCGTCACCAATGTCCAGCCATCGGGCCCGGGAGACAGGCCGGCCGCCGGAAGGTCCGCGCCGGACAGATAGGCCACCAGGCGCGGGTCGCCGGCCGGCCAGCGCAGTGCGCTGGCGTCGTCCGCCCTTAGCGCCAGCGCCAGATCGTGCGCCGGCCGGAAGTGGCCGGGCCGCAGTTCGCCCAGCAGCAGGCCATAGCGCACGACGTGAACAGCCCCCTCGCGCGGCGCAACAGCGAGGCTCGGCAGCAAGTAGAGACGGTCGCCATGAACGTGCAACCGGTCGGCCGGTAGATCAATGGCCAGCGTGGCTGCGGCAAAATCGCGCCACAACCGGTTCTGGTCGGCGGTTGGCGGCCGGCGGTCGAACGCCCGCCAGTCACCCCCTTCGGCCGCGCCGGTGCGCTCCAGCACGGCCAGGAAGTGCCCCTCGCCCGGGAAGCGATGGGGCCACAGGCGAACGGCGCGGGCAAGCTGGGCGGCAATCGCCGGATCGGCCGCCGCCCACTCCGGCCGCCCGCGGTCGGCGTGGGCAATGGCCGGCGGATCGACCAGGTTGAAGTCGGTGTTGGCGGCCAGAAAGGCGGCGACGACCTGCTCGTTCTCCTCTGGCGAGAAGGTGCAGGTGGAATAGAGCAGGCGGCCGCCGGGCCGCACCAGCCGCGGGGCGACGGCCAGCAAGTCGCGCTGCCGGCGGGCGCAGGCGGCGACGATGGCCTCGCTCCATTCGACACTCTCCATGCGCCGGAACAGCCCTTCGCCCGAACACGGCGCGTCGATCAGGACGCGGTCGAACACCGGACCAAAGCGCGCGGCGAGACGCTCCGGTTCGTCCTGCGTCACCAGGACGTTTGCAGCGCCCCAGCGGGCGAGGTTCTCAGCCAGCAGGCGCGCCCGCGTGGGGTGAACGTCGTTGGCAACCAGCAGGCCATCGGCCCGTAGTGCCTGGCGCAGGGCGGAACCGGGTTGTCGGCTCCCCCCGCCCATCAGACTCGCCAGGTGGGTCGCCTTGCCGCCTGGCGCGGCCGCCAGATCCAGCACCAGCTCGCCCGGCGTGGCCGACAGCAGAGCGCCGGCAAGCATGGCCGAAGGTTCTTGCAGGTAGTACAGTCCGGCGTCGTGGTATGGGTGGCGGCCGGGTCGGCTGTCATCGGTCACGGCGAAGGCGGCCGGGTCCCAGCCGCCCAGTGGCGTAAGCGGGAACGGAGCGATGGTGCTAAAATCGTTGGGCGCGATCTTTAGCGTATTGACGCGCAGCCCGACGCGCCGTGGCCGATCGAAGGCGTCCAGGAACGCGCTGTATTCGGCCGCTGGCAACAGGTCGCGCATCTTCTCCATAAACTCGGCCGGCGGGCCGGACAGGTGCTTCATAAGCGGGCTAATCCGCGCCATTCTCTGGTGAACGACTCATGACCGGGAAAGTCTTATCCCTGCCGCACGGTGAATTGCCGCTGCCGGCCTTTTTGCCCGACGGCACGCAAGGCGTGGTGCGGGCGGTGGCGGCCGAAGACCTGGAGGCGGCCGGAGTACGGGCTGTACAGATGAACGTTTACCATCTGATGCAGCGGCCGGGCACGTCCACTATCCAGGCCCTGGGTGGACTGCACCGCATGGCCGGCTGGGCGGGGCCGATCTTCACCGACTCCGGCGGCTTCCAAGTATATTCCCTGATCCGGCAGAATCCCAAACTCGGCTCCATCACCGATCGCGGCGCGACCTTTCGCGTCGGGGGCGACCGCAAGTACAACCTGACGCCGGAGAAGAGCATCACGCTCCAGTTCAGCTACGGCGCGGACATGCTCATTTGCTTCGACGACTGCACCGGGCCGGACGACCCGCCCGCGGCGCAGGCCGATTCGGTGCGGCGGACCATTCGCTGGGCGGCGGAATGCAAGAAGACGTACTTGCGGCTGGTGGAAGGCAAGCGGCTGGACGAGGCAACGCGACCCCGGCTGATGGGCGTCATCCAGGGCGGGCTGTCGCGCGATTTGCGCCGCGAGTGCGCCGAGGCGCTGCTGGCGATTGGCTTCGATGCCTATGGTTATGGCGGCTGGCCGCTCGATGCCGAGGGGAACCTGCTGACGGAGATGGTCGGCTACGTGCGCGAGCTGGTGCCGCCGGAGTTTCCCGTCCACGCGCTGGGCGTCGGCCATCCGGCCGGTGTGGTAGCCTGTACCGGGATGGGCTATGAGCTATTCGACAGCACGATGCCCACCCGTGACGCCCGACACGGCCGTCTGACGGTCTTCCGACGCGACCCGGCGATGCTGCCCCCGTTTGCGGGCAATGACTGGTTCGGTTACGTCTATCCCGGCGACGACAAGCATGTGAAGGCGAGCGAGCCTGTGTCGCGCTATTGTGACTGCCCTACCTGCCGCCGCTATTCGTTAGGCTACCTGCACCACCTCTTCAAGATCGGCGACACGCTCTACTTCCGCCTGGTAACCGTCCACAACCTGCGCTTCATGACCATGCTGATGGAGCGGTTGGGGAGTTATTCAACAGCGATTAACCCAGATGGCACGGATTAATGGATTCCCTTTCCGTGGTATCTGCGCGATTCTGGAGAATCGCGCTACAACCGTCGATTGCCTGTAGCGCGATTCTCCAGAATCGCGCCGCCGCCCCGCCGTA
>CAZSOD010000041.1:0-21986 GCA_964608255.1 uncultured Ardenticatenaceae bacterium | reverse complement strand
CATCCTCAGATGCGGGACGACGCAAGAGGCGCATCTAAGGATGCGCACTCTGCGGCTGCCCGCAACTCATTAGGCGCTGCTGCGTAATGGGTGATGAGTGGTTCGCAGAGAGAATGAGGATGAGCGCGGCGGTCCGCGCCGGGCCATCAGGAGAATGTGACGATGAAAGACGGTGAAGTGAAGCAGTTGCGTCGGCAGAACGGGATCATCGGCGGCGTGTGCGGTGGCCTGGGCGCCTTCTTCGGCATCAGTGCCTTCTGGTTCCGGCTGCTGTTTTTGCTGCTGCTGTTGCCCGGCGGCTTCCCTGGCCTGCTGCCCTACTTGCTGCTGTGGCTGATCATGCCCAAGCAGTAAGCGCGGAGCCATGATAGTCCTGGCTGGCTGGCCGAGCCGACGGAAACCCGTCGCGCCGGCCAGCCGGCTTTCGTTTTTCAAGGCGTGTAGCGCCAGTGATAGCCCTCCGGTATTTCGCTGAACAGCGGCGCAGCGTCGGCCGTGTCACGTAGTTCCAGCCACAGAACGAGATCACTCGTTGTAACCAGTTCCTGAGTCGGGTAAAGGGTCACGGGAACTGTCACCTCACCCGTCGCCCTGTAGAGGGTGAGCTGGGTCGCAGCAACACCCCATCCGCCATCCTCCTGTGCCTTCGCCAGCTTGACATCCAGCAGCGCCGGCGGGGTGATGCCGGCGTAAGCAAGCCGGACCTCGAACGTGATCGGCTCCGTGCCGCTTAGGGCCACGCCGGCGGCCGGCGATACGCCGAGTGTTGTGAGGCGCGGAGCTTCCGCCGCCTGCGCGGCGATGGTCACCGGCTCCAGCGCCACTTCGTTCGTCAAGCCGTTGTCATAGATGGGCAATGCCGCCCCGCTTAGGTCGCGGAGGCCGAGCGCGACCGTGTACTGTCCTGGCGGCAAGTCCTCGGGCAGAACGAGCATCAACTGGGCCAGCCAGATGCCGCCTTCGGGCGACAGAGGGGCGTCGGCCTGCGACACGACTTGACCGGCAGCATCGCGCATATGCGCGTAGGCGGGTCCCGCGCTCAGTCCGTCGGGAAGCCGCCAGCGACTGACGACCTCCACCGCCACACCGGGGAACAGCCCGCCCGGCGCGTTCACATTCGCGGATACCAATTGCGCCACGTCCTGCGGGCGTGGGTTGTCGCCTGGCAGGGCCGCGCCTTCGGGTTCTGGCGGTTGGGCGAGTTGGGTAGCCGCGGGCGCAGCCTGACCGCCAAATGAGGGCCGGCCGCTGCTGCTGATGGATAACCACGTAAGCCCTACAACGGCCAGTATCAGCACAAGCGCCGCGGCCGACGTTGCCCGGCTCCACAGTGCTTGCCTCGCGCTCTGCGGGACGTGTTCGTACTGATTCAGCAGCTCGCGGCGCAATTGCCGCTGGAACGCCAGCGACGGCGCAGTGCGCGTTTCCTCGCCCTCGCGCCTGAGTCGGGCCGCCAGAGCCAATAGGGCCTCGTCCTCCCGATTCGCTTCCAGCCGATCGGCCCATTCCTGCTCACTTTGTTTCGCGGTCATAATTGATTTGCCTCCATCCCTTCCAGACGCTCCAACTGCTGTCGCAGCCGGGCCAACGCGCGGTGCAGGCGGACGTAGACGTTATCGCGGGAGCAGCCCAGCACGGCGGCTACGTCGTCAGTCGACAGGCCTTCAAGGAAGCGCAGCGTTAGCACATCACGGTCAGCCGCGCTCAGGCCGCGCAGCGCGCGCGCCAGCATGCCCGATTGCTCCATTGCCAGCACCCTGGCTTCCGGCGGCCGCGCTCCGTTACCTCCCGGCATCACGCCCACCGGCTCCGCTTCGTCCCGCTCCCCCCAAGCGACGGTGAAGCGCCGGTTGCGGTAGTGCTGGGCGATCTCGTTGCTGGCGATGCGGTAGAGCCACGGAGCGAAGCCAATGTTCCGCCATTGGAAGCGGCGGATGTGGCGCAGCGCCTTCTCGAACGTCGCGGCGGTGATATCCTGGGCTGCGGCGACGTCGCCCGTCTGTCGGGCGGCGTAGGAATAGATCCGCTCCATGTAGCGGTCGTAGAGGGTGCCAAACGCGGCTGGGTCTGTCCGGGCCCGCTCAACAAGCACCGATTCGTCTGCGTGCGTCATATGTATTTGTATAACGCGGCAGAGATGAAGATCTTTCAGCCGTCGAGCTTCACTCAGCCAGTCTCGCGCGGCGCGCGCCACGCGGGCGACTTGTGGACGTGGACGACCTGCCACCCACTTTCGCGCCGGATGAGGACACGGCTCTCGTTGTGGAGCGTGTGGTGAATGCCCGCCGGGCCGGCGATAGTCAGCATGAAGGTGTAGCTGACGATGGCCGTGTCACCATAGCGCTGCAAGCGCGGCTCCAGTAGATCATAGCGGTAGTCGCCGTCCGTTCCCGCCCAACTGTGGTCGATCATGAAAAAGTGGAAGTCCTGCCCATCTTGCCGGTGCGGGGCAACGAACCACTCGTAGAGCGACATATCTTCGCTGGTGGTCGCCCGGTAAGTCTCCGCGTCGCGGGTGAAAATGCTCCCCAGATGTCGGTCAAGAAAGCTCCATATCTCGCGTTCCTGTTCGTCCATTGCTTGCTCCTTTTGTTGGGAATCAGAAAGAACCCCAGATTACCCAGATTTCACAGATCATGCTTTCTTCGCCCCAGGAAATCGGTGAAATCCAATAGGTTTCCTTCCTTGGGCCAATGAACGCCGGGTAAAGCGGCGGGGCGCGGCATAGCTCCTGGCGCGGCGGCTGCCTACAATTAGAGTTGTGACACAACATGGATTTTCGCGGCGCGGCGCGGCTGTCCTCTTGCTGGGAGCCGTGCTGATTGGTATCGCGCTCATAGTTCTGGCGGCATCGGCCGCCACATCGCTGACGCTATTTGACCGCGGCCCAACGCTCGGCGCGCCGGTGCGGTGGAGCGGGCTGCCCGCGCCGGTGGTGACGCGGCCGGAGTGGACGAGCTACACGTACGCCGGGCCGGTGCGCGACCTGGCCCTGGGTGACGGCCTGCTCTGGGCGGCGAGCGACGGCGGGCTAGTCGTCTGGGATAGTGCGGGGCGAGCGGCGCGCTTCAACACCGAACACGGTCTGGCGGCCAACCGGGTAACGAGCGTTGCCCTGGGACTGGACGGCGCAGTTTGGGCGGGGACGGTAGCCGGGCTGAGCCGCTATGACGGCCGCGAGTGGCGCACGTTCACAGGCGGCGATGGGTTGCCCGACGCGTCGATCCGCGACGTGGTGGTCGACCGCGACGGCTACGTCTGGGCGGCCACCGCCGCCGGGCTGGCCCGCTACGACGGCCGCCGCTGGCGGGCCTTCGGCGCGCGCGGCCTGGGCGCGGCGCTCCCTTCGAGCAACGTCCTCGCGCTGGCCGTCGATCGCGCCAACCAGCTCTGGGTGGGCACGGACGCCGGGCTGGCGCGACTGGCGGACAACCGCTGGCAGACCTACTCTCTAGCCGACGGCTTGCCGGACAGCACGGTAACCGCTCTGGCCGTTGGTCCCGATGATCGTCTCTGGCTGGCGACGCCGGGCGGGCTGGCCCGCACCGACGGGCTGGCCTTCGAGACATTCTTGCCGGGGGCGGCCGCCTCCGGCATCGTCGCGGAACTGACTTTTGTCGCGTTGGCGCCGCGACCGGATGGCTCGGTCGTGGTGGCGTTGGGCGGGGCGGAGCCGCAACTGGTGCGATTCGACCCGGATACCGCGCGGAGCGAGTCGTTATCCGTTCCGTCGTCGCTGGGCGGCGCGGCCGTCAGCGCGCTACTGGCGGACGGACGCGGCGCGGTCTGGGCCGGCGCGGGCGACCGATTGTTCCCGATTGGCGTACCCGATGGCATCGTGCTGACCGCGCCGTCCGACCTGCCGGACGCCATCGTGAGCGACATGGCTTTCGCCGGGGACGCGTTGTGGCTGGCGACGGCGGACGGCGTCGCTCGGTTCGACGGCCGGTGGCGGACGTTTACCGCGGCTGACGGCCTGGCCGGCGACGAAGCGCAAGCGCTGGCGGTCGCCCCGGACGGCTCGCTCTGGGCTGCGTTTGACACACCCTTGCGCGGGCTTTCGCGCTATGCCGGCGGAACGTGGCGGACAGTGAGCTGTCCAACGGCCGCGCCGTCTGGAGCGCGCGTGCTTGCCGCCGCGCAGACGCCGGGCGCGATCTGGTTGGCGACGGATGCCGGCGTTAACCGCTACGATGGCGAAGGCTGGGTTGCCTTTGGCCCGCGCGACGGTCTGGCACCCGGGCCGGTTCTGGCTCTGGCGGCAACCGGTGATACGGTCTGGGCCGGCGGAGCGCGCGGCGTGGCCCGCTTCGACGGCGTTCGCTGGCAGGTCGTCGCGGATATACCGGCGGAACTCCTGGCGGTTGCGCCAGGGGGCCAGCCGTGGGTCTGGGGCGGCAATCGGCTCCACAAGTTAGGCGCGGGGCCGGGCATCGAGTTACCGCTGCCCACGGCTGTGCGCGCGCTGGCGGCGACCGAAGACGCAGCCTGGCTGGCCACGGCCGATGGGGTTCTGCGGTACGACGGCGACTGGACCGTGTTCACCACCGCCGAGGGGCTGCCGGCGAATGACGTAACGGCGATCAGCGCCGTGGGCGGGCAAGTGTGGGCCGCCGCCAGTAGCGATGAGAGAGGTATTGACCTGGTCTGGCTGGACGGCGGGCGCTGGCGGGCGCACCCCGGCCGCGACCCGGCGGCCGAGCAACTGACCGATAACCTCATCCGCGGGGCGGCCGTTACGCCGGCGGGTGAAACGTGGCTGGCGACGCCGAGCGGCGCCAGCCGCTTCCACAACGGCCGCTGGTCAGCTTACGGCGTTGATTCGGGCCTGCCGGATGCGGACGTGCGCGCCGTCGCCTGGACACTTGACGCCGCCTGGGCGGCAACGGGCGGCGGCCTGGCGCGGTTCGACGGCCGCGCCTGGGCCTCGTTCGGCGCGCCGTCGCCGGAGCAAGCAGGGCCGCCGGTGGCCGCGCTGGCGGTCGGTCCGGACGGGGCGCTGTGGATGGCCCTCGATCCGGGTTGGCCCAACGGGCTGCGCGCCTGGAACGGCCAGCAGTGGCTGGTTGCGCCGCTGCCCGCGCCGGATGCCGCCGTCCGTCAGCTTGCGGTGGCCCCCGATGGCCGGCTCGTCGCCCTGGTAGAGGTGGCTGGACAGTCGTCGCTTGGCCTCTATGACGGTCAGACCTGGGTCTGGCAGCCGCTTGAAAGCCTGCCGTTGCGTCTCGACCGGCTGGCTGTGGCGCCGGACGGCGCGCTCTGGGTCACGGGAACGACGCCGGCGGCGAACGGGCGGGCCGGTGATTCAGTCATCGCTGCTTTTGAGCTGGGGCCGGGGGGGCTGGGGCGCGAGATCGGCCGCTTCGTCGCGCCGGTGGCTGGCGGGTTTGCCGGGCCATCGTTTCTCTCCGGCGGGGCCGGCGCGCCGTTCGCCTTTGGGCCGGACGGCCGTGTCTATGCCGGCGGAGCGGGGGCCGTTTATGTTTTCCGCGAGGGCGGGCCGCTGACACCGGAAGAGACACTGGAGCTGCCGTTGCCCTTCAGCCGCCATACATTTGACCTGGCGCTGTCGGCCGGCGGCGACCTGTGGGTAGGAACCGAGCGCGGCGTCGCCGTCCGGCGAAGCGACGGCTGGGCGACCTATTACGCTCCGCCGCGCGCCCCGGCGTGGTGGGGCAGCGCTCGCACGCTACTCCCGCGGACTGATGGCGGTATCCTGCTGGGCACGAGCGGCGGCGGCGTGGGCCTGTTCACGGGCCGCGCGTTTGACGGTGTGCTCCGCCCGTCTCAGGGCCCGCGTGAGTGGGCCGGAGCCTTTTACCCGGTGACGAGCGTCCTGCTGGACGAGTCCGGGGCGCTGTGGGCCGGCTCCGAGGGGGGCGGCGCGGCCCGGTTCGAGCGCGGCGGGTGGGTCACCCTGGCGCCAGACCCGGTATTGGCCGCGCCGGTGGGGGCGCTGGCGCTGGGCGAAGACACAGCATGGGTGGGCACGGCTGCCGGTTGGGCGACCCTCGGCAACCTGAGCGCTGCGACCTGCCGGTTCACCGGCGTGCAGGCGGGACCGGGCGTGGGCGCGGCGCTGCGCGATAAGACCGGGGCGATCTGGTTGGCCACGGCTGAGAACGGAATGGTTCGTATAGTGGATGGACAGGCGAAGCGAGAACTCGAGAGCGCGGTGGTCGCCGCCGCGCTGGCGCCTAATGGCGACTTGTGGTTTGCCAGCAACCGCCAGCCCTGGCTGACGCGTTATCAGTCCGGGGGCGACTGGACGCGGTTGCCTCTCAACCTGTCATTGGTTGCGCCAGACACTCTGAGGGCATTGGCCGTCGCGCCCGATCTCGATCTGTGGCTTGGCGGGCCAGCAGGACTGGTTCGTTTTCGCGGCGGGCAGTGGTCGCGTTTGACAACCAGTGACGGATTAGCTGACAATGATGTGGGGCGAGTGCTGGTGACGCCCGACGGCGCGGTGTGGGCCGCTACCGCCGGGGGCGTGAGCCGGTTCGCGCCGTAGCGGTAAGCCGTGCATGAAGACAGCGACGCTCATCTACAATCCCCGTGCCGGGCAGTTGAACACGGCGGCGAAAGTCGAGGCGGCGGCCGGCGTGTGGCGCAGTCATGGCTGGCGCGTAACGATGCGGCCGACCCAGGCCCCCGGTCACGCCGCCGAACTGGCCCACCAGGCCGCCGGGGCGGGCGCGGCCGTGGTGTTGGCCGCTGGCGGCGACGGCACGCTGGGACAGGTGGCCGACGGTCTGGCGGGTAGTGAGACCATCCTCGCTCCGTTGCCGGTCGGCACGGCAAATGCGCTGGCTCGCGAGTTGCGCCTGCCGCGGCCGAACCTGCTGGACCCGAACGCGCCGCTTCTGGCGGCAACGGCGTTGCTGGCCGGGCGCGTGCAGCGGGTCGACCTGAGCTACATGCAGAACCGCGCCGCGGCCGGCCACGCGCTGTTGTGGACGGGCGTGGGCGCCGATGGCTACCTTGTCCAGCAGTTGGAGCCGCGACCGACGTGGTCGAAGAGGCTGGGGCCGGTGGGCTACAGCATCCAGGCGCTTTCCGTGCTGCCGCGGCTGCCGGCCATGCGCGCCGCCATTCAGGTCGATAACCAGACTATCGAAGGTGATTGGTTACTGATCGTCATCAGTAACTGCCGCCTCTACGCGGGGGGCTGGCTTCAGCTAAGTTCCGATGCCTTGTTCGATGACGGCTACTTTGAGGTGTGGCTGTTTCGCGCCGGGGAGGTATCGGCGCGCCTTATGCCGCCGCGTGTGGGCCTGATGGCCCGCTACCTGACGGGCGTGGGACTCAACTTGCAGAACTGGGACCCGGGCGTCCTCAGTCTCGTGGGCAAGCGCGTCGTCATTGAGACTGACCCGCGGATGCCCTGCCAGACCGACGGCGAGGCGGCCGGCTACACCCCGCTGACGTGCGAGTTACGCCCGGGGGCTTTGCGCCTCCTCGTGCCGGAGAGCGCCCCGCCGTCGCTTTTCGTCCAGCCGGGCATGCCTCTACAGCAGTTATTCGATTGACCGGCCGCTAGCGTCTGCTGAAAAGAGGCCCGCTAACCTATCTCCGGTTCCCGCAGCCGGGTGACGCATAACGTGCGTCCATTGCCCGCCATTCACCCGGCGCCGACGGTCGCAACTGGCCACCGAACACTACCCAACCCGCCCAACTTGACGTAAACTTTGAGGCATGGACAGGATTGACTTCCGGTCGGACACCGTAAGCTGGCCCACGCCGGCGATGCGCGAGGCTATGGCCCGGGCGCGCGTCGGCGACGACGTCTATGGCGAAGACCCGACCGTTAATGAACTTGAGGCGCTGGCGGCGGCGCGGGTGGGCAAGGAAGCCGGGCTGTTCGTCGCCAGCGGTACGATGGGCAATCTGGTCGCCGTGCTGGCCCACGCCGGACGCGGCGACGAGGCCATCCTCGGCGCGGACTGTCACATCATCTCCTGGGAAGCGGGCAGCATTGCCGCGTTGGGCGGCGTTGTCCCGCGGCCGCTGCCGACCGACAGCTTTGGCCGGCTGGACCCGGCGGCCGTCGCCGGCGCGGTGCGCGAGGACGACCCGCATCTACCGCAGAGCCGCCTGGTGCTGGTTGAGAACAGCTATGGCGCCAAGCATGGCTATCCACTGCCGCCCGCCTATTTCGCCGACATCGCCGCGGTGGCCAGGGCCAACCGGCTGGCGGTTCACATGGACGGCGCGCGGTTGTTTAACGCCGCCGTCGCCCAGAACATCGCGGCCGCCGAGATCGCCCGCCACGTCGACTCGGTAACGTTCTGCCTCAGCAAGGGGCTGTGCGCGCCGGTGGGCTCGGTGCTGTGCGGATCGACGGCGTTCATCCACCGGGCGCGCCGGATGCGCAAAGCGTTGGGCGGCGGCATGCGGCAGGCGGGTGTCCTGGCCGCGGCGGGTATCGTCGCTCTCAACGAGATGATCGAGCGGCTTGGCGACGATCACGCCAACGCGCGCCGGCTGGCCGAAGGGCTGGCGCGGCTGCCGGGCGTCCGCGTCGACGTCGATAGGGTGCGGACCAACATGGTCTTCTTTGAGCTGGCCGACGACGTGCCGCTCGCGGCGGAAGAGGTGGCCGATCGCCTGCGCGAAACGGCCGGTGTGTGGGTGGGCACGAACGGCCCGCGCGGATTTCGCGCTGTCACCCACTACTGGATAGACGCGGACGATGTCCGGGTGTTCCTGAGCGGGCTGGACGATGTTCTGGCACGGGCATGAAGCAGAGCCTTAAAATTACGGATCACATGAAATTTGGCGTTCCAAGTGGTGTAATTTGCGAAATGTGCCTATGTTTTGCTACCGGCCCGCACCGTTGACTTGATAGGAGGGATGGATGACCAGTCTTATCGGTCAAACCCTGAACAAGCGCTATCGCCTGGACGCCCTTTTGGGCGACGGCGGCATGGGGACTGTCTATCGGGCGTCGGACCTGAACCTCGAGCGGCAGGTGGCGATCAAGCTGATGCACAGCCACTTCGCCCGCCAGGAGGAGTTTCGCGCTCGACTCGTGCAGGAAGCGCGCACGGCGGCCCAACTTGACCACCCATCCATCGTCCGGGTTTACGACTTTGGCGATTCGGAACTGGGGCTGTTCATCGCCATGGAGTACGTGGATGGCGGCAGCCTGCGCGATCACTTGCGCCGATTGCAGCGGCTTCAGAAGTTTCTGCCGTTGGTGCAGTGCCTTCAGATTGGCATCCAGATGGCTGAGGCGCTTGACTACGCCCATCGACGCAAGATCATCCACCGCGACGTCAAGCCGGGCAACATCATCCTGAAGCGCCTGAGCCGGCCAGACGAAGCCGGCGCGCAGCCCTTTCGCGCGCTGCTGACCGATTTCGGGCTGGTCAAGCTGCAGGAAGGGACGAGCCTGACGCAGAGTGGGGCGACGGTCGGCACGCCAACCTATATGTCGCCGGAGCAGTGCGAGGGGCGCGAATTGGACGGCCGCTCCGACCTCTACTCGCTGGGCATCGTCCTCTACGAACTGGTCGCCAACAAGCTGCCGTTCACCTTTCAGACGCTCTCCGAAGCCATTGCCGCACACCAGAACAACGTGCAGCCCGCTCCGGCCAGTAGCTACCGTCCCGAGGTGCCGCCCATCATCGACTCGCTGCTCAGCCGGGTCATGGCCAAGTCGCCCGAGCAGCGCTTCGGCACCGGCGCGGAGATGGCCGACGCGTTGCGCAGCGCCTTTGTGGCTCTGGAGGGGCTGCCAACCCGGGTGATGCTCCATCAGGAACTTGACATTCTTGACCAGGTAGCCGAGCCGCCGGCGGGCTTTGAGTTGCAGATACAGACGCCGGGTCATCCGGACAGCCTCGTGCCGCTGACGCGCTCGGTCGTCACGCTGGGGCGCAACCTGGACAACGACATCGTTTTGCCGGCCGACGGCGTCTCGCGCCACCACACTCGCTTGCAGGCCACCTCGCTCGGCTGGGAGGCGGTTGATCTGGGAGGCGTCAACGGCACGTGGCTCAATGAATACCGGCTGCGCCCCGAAGAACCCACACCGCTGTCGGTCGGCTCCGTCTTGCGCATCGGCCCTTACGAGATGATCCTGCAGGGGCCAGAAACGCCGGTGTTGCTGCCCGGCGACAAGGGAATGGAACCCATCTCCGCGCCGATCACGCCGGGACTGGCGGGCGGGGCAGCTATCTATAGCGCGCCCTCATCGCCCGGTTCGTCGCCGTCGAACGCGACGACGGCGCCGGTTGGCGGCTCGGGGTCTCGCACTTCGGAGCAGCCGACCCCGCCGCCGTCGCGGCCGCCGGCCCCGCTGGCCGCTTATCTTGCTCGTGACAAGATCACGGTTGACCCTGGACAGCGGGCCGAGATCAAGGTCGACGTGGAAAACCGGGGTGATCAGGAAGACCGCGTGACGCTGCGTATCCAGGGCGCCGATCCGTCCTGGGTCGAACCGCCGGACGAGTTTGTCGTTGTGCCGCCGCGGCAGACAGTCCCAATTTCTTTTGCCATCAAACCACCGCGCGCGCGTGGCACGCCTTCCGGGCGGCAACGATTGCGCATTGAACTGGTTTCGCAGCGCTATCCCGAGGCGCGCGTCGCCGTCTCCGCCTCGCTCACCGTCAATGGGTTCGCCGCTTTTGAAGCCGAGATGAATCCGGCCGAACTACGCGTTCCCGGCCGGACGGTCGTCACAATCCACAACACCGGCAACGTGCCGGCCGTTTTCAGCGTCACGGGACGAGACATCGGGCAGGTCATCCGTTTTCGTGGCGAGCGCGAGGGGGTGGGCTTGCAGCCCAACCAGACGGCACAGGTCGAAATGGCGCTCGATCTGAAGCAAACCAACTGGTTTGGCGAGGGGGACATCTACCCGTTTGAGGTCGAGGTGGCCGCCGGCCCGGCAACGCGCAAGGTGCTGCCGGGCGAAGCGAACGCTCGATCGGTCATCCCCACAGCGTGGATTTACGCACTGCTGTTCCTGCTGACCTTTGCTTGCGTGCTGGGCGGGCTGGCGCTGTTCTCCAACTGGGGGCGTATCCTGGGGATCGGCGCGACGATCACACCCACGCCGACGCTATCGTTTGAGGAGGTGGCGGCTACGCAGACCTCGGTCGCTGCCGTGCAGACGGTGGCCGTCGCCACGCAGAGCGGCGCAGCGACGGCTGTGGCCCAGACCGCGGCCGTCGCCGGCGACACCGACGTCGACGGCCTGGCCAACACCCAGGAGACGGTGCTGGGCACAGACCCCAACAACCCGGACACCGACGCCGATGGCCTGAAAGACGGCGACGAGGTGCTGATCTATACGACAGACCCGCGCAACCGCGACAGCGACGGCGACCTGCTGAGCGACTTCGACGAGGTCAATACCTACAAGACCAACCCACGCCTGGCCGATACCGACGGCGACGGCGCGGCCGATGGCGTGGAAGTGGTGCAGGGTACGGATCCGCTGGTGCCGAACCCGCCCACGCCGACGCCACCCACGCCACCCACGGCCACCGTCCCGCCTCCGGCGACCTGGACGCCCATTCCCACGATAACCCTCACGTGGACGCCCATTCCGTCCGTCACGCCGACCTGGACGCCGCCGCCGTCGCTGACGCCCACGCCGCCCCAGGCGGCCACGCCCACCGCCACAATCGCGCCGCCGCTGAATATGCCGGCGCTGGTCTGCTCGCCCGCGCCGGCCATCGACGGGACGCTGGGTATTGGCACGGAATGGCCGGCCACGCCGACGTTTACGTTCCAGCCCACCGTTGCCGGCGCCCAGCGCATCGTACAGGTCTACGCCGTTCGCAGCGCCGGCCGGCTCTACTTTGGCTACCTGATCAACGATGCGGCTAACGAGCCGACAGACTCCGTGCGCTTATATCTGGACACGACGAATAATGGCGGCGATCCGGACTCCTCCGACCGCTTTTTCCAGGTGGCGCGCGACGGTTCGCGGCTGCTGTGGGCCGGCACGGGTAGCAACGCCGACGGCCAGGAATGGAACTCCAACTACACCAGCAGCAACTGGTCGGCGGCCGTGGGCGAACCCGGTACCGGTCAGTGGGTCGTGGAGATGCAGGTCGACGCCCTGACCGAGCTAGGCGCGCTGGGCAACCCGTTCGGCTTGCTGACGCAGGTGCTCTACACCGGGGATCTGGCCAGCTATCCGTCGACAGCCACTTCCGGCCAGGCGAACACCTGGCAGGACGTTGCCAACGTCCTCTGCCCCTGAACCGGTGGGCAGTCCGGCGCTCCGGGACGGTCTGCGGATCGTCTCGGAGCGCCGCACTGCAAGTGAAGAGACTCCCCGGAACCATGCGCGACAGTGACGTGTTGACGCGTGCATGCGCCGCTGGCCAGTGCTAAAGTACTTGCTTATGCAACAAATAGCGGTCAGCGAGCTGGCCCCGCGCGCCCGCGCGCGAGGGCTAAACACGGTGCTCGTCGTCTGGTTCCTCATGAACGCGGGCTTCTTCCTGATCATCCCGCTCCTGTCGGTGCACTACGTCGATCGGCTCGGTTGGGCGGCGGCCTTCATCGGCCTCGTGCTGGCGGTGCGCCAGTTCGCCCAGCAGGGATTAACCGTCTTCGGCGGCGCGCTGGCTGACCGGTTTGGGCCGCGGCGGCTCATCTTACTGGGCGTGCTGATTCGCGCCGTCAGTTTCGTGGTTATGGGCTTCGCCACCGTGCCCTCGCTGCTGCTGCTATCCGGGGTGCTGGCCGCGCTAGGTGGAGCGCTGTTTGACGCGCCCATCCGGGCCACGCTGGCCGCGCTGGCCCCGGAGCAGGAACTGACGGCTATCTACGGCCGCCTGGGTATTCTGCAAAACGTTGCCCGCACCATCGGCCCGCTGATCGGCGCGTACCTTATCCGCTTTGACTTCCAGATCGTCGGCATTGCCTCAGCCGGGTTCTTCCTGGTGGCCTACTTCGTTACCCTGGCCTTCTTGCCGCCGGTCAGCGTATGCAGCGTGGAGCCCCAGTCAGCCATAGGCGGGCTGATGATGGCGGCCCGCGACCGCGCTTTTGCCCTGTTTACCGTCCTGATGATGGGGTTCTGGTTCATGTGGGTGCAACTCTCCATCGCCATGCCGCTGGAAGTCCGCGCCCTGACCGGCCGGGACAGCAGTGTCGGGGTGATGTTCACGGTCAGCGCGGCGCTCGCCATTGCCCTGCAAGTACCGGCCCTGCGCCTGACCGAGCGCCACTTCCGGCCGCTGGCGACGATCGTCCTCGGCGTGGTGGCTATGGCGATTGGCATGGGGCTCATTGGCCTGAGCCAGAACCTGACGCTTTTTTACGTGGCGCTCTTCTTCTTCTCTCTCGGCACGGTGCTGGCGACGCCCAACACACAGACCGTAACGGCTGAGATGGCCGACGACCGGGCGCGGGGAGCCTACTTCGGCTTTAATTCGCTGGCGATGGCGGTGGGCGGGGGGCTGGGCCACATTTTGGGCGGTACGCTAGTCGACGTGGCCGCGGCGCGGCAGACGCCAGGGCTGCCGTGGGCGGTCTTTGCCGGCGTGGGACTGCTGACAGCGGCGGGTTTGGCCCTGTTTTACTGGCTGCGTCTCTCCCGCGCGGCGCCCCTCTCCCCGGCCGCCGCGTCGTGAGCCAGTCTACCGTTGTCTGGCGAAGATATCGCCGGAGGCGCGGCCGGCGGCCAGCGCGGGCAGGTGGGCCAACAGTTCAGATGTGTCGAGCCAGTCAGCTGACGCCCAGCGGTGGCTCTCGCCAGGGAACCAGTTAAACGCGTAGTCGCCCAGCGCCGCCAGGCGTTCGACGCAGGCGCGCGCTGTGGCGATGGCGGCCGGGATATACTCAAACGACACCAGCGGCAGCGGCGCAGATAGCCCCGCCAGCGCCTCGGCCTCGAAGCCTTCCACGTCGATCTTGCACAGCGCCGGCCGGCCGTGGCGCGCGATAAGCGCGTCGAGCGTCGTGACCTGCACGTCTGCGCCGCGCTCCCAGCACACGCCCTCGAATGAAGCGTCGCGGCGAACGGCGGCGATCCACTCGGTGGAGAGCGTGGCGACGGTCGGATTGCGCGGGTCGGCGTGGAGGATGGCCCCGCCCTCGGCCGCGCCGACCGCCGCCTCGACGAAGGTGACCCCGGGCGAGCGGCCATAGAGGCGGCGCAGCCACGCCATCAGGTGCGCCTGCGGTTCGACGGCCACGACGCGCGCGCCCAGAGCCGTCCAGGCGGCGACACGATTGCCGACATGAGCGCCAATGTCAAAGCACAGGTCGCCGCGCCGGATGAGCGGCGCGTAGAAGCGCCGCAGCCGCCGCACCCGTCCTGGCGCGTAGTAGATTGCGAATGACCGGGCCACACCCCACTGTTGCGCCAGCTCTCTTTGCATTGCCGGAAGTTCTCAGCCGCGCTTGACCGGCTTGCTGATCACGCTCTTGTTCGTCCCAGCCGTCGCGGCAACGAGGGCAGGCCAAGGGTCTGGCGCAGGGCGTCGGCATGTTCCTGCTCATGGCCGGCCATGTCGAGGAGGTATCCACAGGCGGTCGTTGTGGCCAGCCAGGGCGCTGTGAAGGGCCGCGTGAGCAGTTCATCGTTGAGCGCGGCGGCCACCTCCAGCAGCGCGCGCCGCGTGGCGACATAGTGGGCCCACGCCTCAGCCCAGGGCACGTCCGCCCAGGCTGCCCCACGGGCGGCGTTATAGGTCTCGAAGTCGGCAATGGGCGCGTCGTAGGCCGGCTCGCGCCCCGCGGCCAGTTGTCGCAGCGCCAGCACGCCGAGCCGGTCGTAGTCGCTCAGGTGGCCCAAAATCTGCTTGAGCGTCCACACGCCCTCGACCGGCTGGGTCTCACGCGCCTCAGGCGCGACGAGAGTCGCGATCGCCAGCAACTCCTGTCGAGCCAGGCTGAGGAGCGGCCGCAGCAGCGCCCGGTGGATGACACGCACGGATGGATGGTTGGGCGGATAGCCGGCCCGCCAGCGAACCAGGTGGGCGGCGTGCTCGGTGTCGTGGCGTTGCGCTATGCGGACCCACAAGCCGGGCGCAACGCGCCACCCCGGCCGCAACCGGATGCGGCGTTCCAGGGTGTCATCGTCCAGGCGTTGCAAGGCCAGAAGGAGGCTGCGTCGCTCCTTGACGGCCATCGCCAGGGCTTCTTCAAAGCCTTTACCGGCGAACTGGCGGCGCATGGCTTCGTTGCGGTCGGCCAGGGAATCGGCGGCGGTCAGGGGTTGAATGTCAGCGGGCCGCCCGTCGGCGACTTTGGCCAGCCGGTCAGCCATGAATGCCTCCCAGTAGGCCAGGTGGGAAAGCAGTCCGGGGAGCGCCCAGCCTTCGTACACCGGGTCGTGGGTCAGGGCCTGCTCGTCAAGTCCTTCAAGCTGCTGCAAGAGAAAGCCGCGCTCGGCGGCCAAGCGGGCCAACAGAGTGGCGCGGTGGGTAGAGAGAGTTGAGTCTAGAGTGTCCATCGTAACCTCGCTGGCCTGTACTATAATCTACGGGTGGAGGTAGCGCATGGACTTCTGGCAATTTCAGAAGCGATTGACCGCAATCCTGCTGACGTGGGCGGGGTTGAGCGTGGGGGCCGGGCTGGCGCTTGGCCGGGGCAATGCCTTCTGGCGCGGCCTGGGCGAGCAGTTCGCCGGTTGGGGGCTTGTCAACGCGACTATCGCGATGTTTGGTCAGCGCGGCGCGAACCGGCGGCAGGCGCAACCCGACGCCAATGCGCCTGTGACCCTGGCGGCCGAGCGGCGCAAGCTGTCGCGACTACTTTGGCTGAACACAGGGTTGGACGTGACCTACGTGCTTGGCGGCTGGGCAGCGGCGCGGGGCCGCGGCGCAACTGATGCGCGCTGGCGCGGCCGCGGCGCCGGCATCATGCTGCAAGGCGGCTTTCTGTTCCTATTTGACCTGCTCAACGCGCTCGCCTTACGGCGGCTCGAAGGATCAGCCGAGGAGCTTTAACGCCAGAACACGAAGCTCGCAACGCCGTGTTTCGCGTCTTCGTTTTGGCGTTCAGCCGTTTATCTAGCTATACCGGCTGCGGTCGAGGGCCTCGTCAGTGGGTTGTAGCGGCAGGGAATCGGCCGCAGCCGGCGGCGGTAACGGCTCCGGCTCCGGGGTAACTGCATCAGGGGCGCGAAATCGGAAGATGATGAACAGACTGGCAAGAGCGAAAGCGCCGATGAGCGCTTCCGTCGCATAGGGGCCGAGGCGGGCCGCACCGGCGACGGCCGCCATATTGAGCAGCGCGTGCCAGATAATCGCCAGCAGCAGCCAGACCTTGCGCCGCCGCAGGAAGACCTGCAAGACCAGCACTGAGAGCGCCAGGTGGGTGGCGATGGCAAAAAGGCGCTCCACCGCGCCAAGCAATAGCCCCGGCAGGGGCGTACTCAGGATGCCGTTGAGCGTGTCGGTGATCTGGGACTGTTGTTCCGGCGTCAGGACGCTCAGGGCCATCTGATTGTTGGCGGCGTAAAGCAGGCCGAAGAAGTTAACAGCCGCCAGCGTGCCGAGCAGGATGGCCTCAATACCGCCGTGGCCAGCGCCGAGCATCAGACCGCGCGACCAGGAGCGGGCGTCCCTGGCCCAGAAGCGATAGGTCAGGTAGCGTGCCGTCTCCTCAAAGACGCCGGACGACAGACCAAGAAAGGCCGCAATGATGAGCAGGTTGGTTGTCGTGGTCGCGGAAGCCGGCAACAGACCCGACCGCTGGATGGCGAAGTTGAACGGGATGTGAAGGATTTGCGAAGCTACGAACGTTACCGCGCCGATGAAGAAGAAGCGCCACGACGCGCGAGTCTTGCGCCAGATGAAGATCGCCACGATGATCGGGATGAGGATCATCAGCGCGTAGTTCAGAGTCAGCAGGAAAGTACTCATGGGTTTGTGGCGAAGGAGAGGCGGGAGGCCGGCGATGCGGCGCTAGTCGCCGCCGTCAGCAGGCAAAACAAGACCACCGCCCGGACGAACGTGTGGAGTACAGCCAATCCCCACTCAATTTAGGCAACTGGGGCAACCCCACGGGGCTGCCGGGTCCAAGATTGCCGGTCGTTCCTCAAATAGTTTGACTCACGACGCTCTACCGGATCGGTGGCTTCACTTACATCATAGCAGACCCTGAGAAGAAGTAAAGAGTGACAAATGTCATGCGCGAATCATGACAATGGGCCTGACAACTGTAGAATAGCGGCGTGACGATCCGCATGCTCATTCCCGCGGCCGAGACGCGTGTCGAGATGAAAGTGAGCAACTCGCGCTTCATCGCCACGGCCGCGCCGGTCTTCTCGGTCGAAGAAGCTCGGGCGTTCGTTGGCCGCATTCGCGCCGAATTCGCCGACGCCAGCCACAACGTTCCCGCCTACGTCATCGGCCACGGCCAGGCCACCATTGCCCACTGCCACGACGACGGCGAGCCTTCCGGCACGGCCGGGCGGCCGGCGCTAGCCGTGTTGCAAGGTAGCGGTGTGGGGGACGCCGCCGTCGTCGTCACGCGCTACTTCGGCGGCACAAAACTGGGTACGGGCGGCCTGGTGCGCGCCTATGGCGACACGGTGAAGGCAGTACTGGCGGCGTTGCCGCGGGCGGAGAAGGTGGCGACGGTTACGGCGATGGTTGAGACACCTTACCCATTGCTGGAGCGCCTGCGGCTGCTGGCCGAGGCGCATGGCGGGGTGGCGCTGGGCGAGGAGTTTGCCGCAGCGATCACCCTGACACTACGCTTTCGCGCCGAGCAATTCCCGCCCTTCGCCGCGGCCGTTCGCGAACTATCGCATGGCAGCGTCGAAGCGATTGTCGTCGACACGGACGAGGCGACGATCATGCCTCTGGTTTCGTAGTGACGCCCTTGAGGGTGTCCTCCCGTCGAGCGCGCCCTGAAGGGCGCGACGACGAACTGAACCTGCTACAATTGTCGCTATGTCCATCCGTAAACTCCTGGTCATCGGCATCGATGGCGCGCCCTTTCCGCTCATCGAGCGCTGGGCGGCGTCAGGCGATCTGCCGAACCTGGCCCGCCTCATCGAGCGCGGCGGATTCGGCGTGCTGCGCTCCACCATTCCCGTCCATTCGCCCACCGCCTGGGCCTCCTTTATCACCGGGCTGAATCCGGGCCAGCACGGCGTCTTCGACTTCGTCCGCCGCGAGCCCGGCAGCTATCGCTTGCGCGTCGTTCGCGCGGACCAGTATCCGGGGGCATCCATCTGGCGGCTCCTGAGCGAGCAGGGGCGGCGGGTCGGCGTGCTGAACGTGCCGATGACCTACCCGCCGGAGCCGGTCAACGGCTTCCTCGTCAGCGGCCTGGGCACCCCCGACTTCGCCGGCTACACCTACCCGCCGGAGTTGCAGGATGACCTCGACGCGCGGGGCTACCGCGTCAACAAAAAGTTCTTCTTCGTCCGCGACCGCCAGGATGAGTGGCTCGACGACATTGCGGCCATGACCGAGAAGCGCGGCGAAACGGCGGCGCGTCTGCTGCGCGAGCGGCCGTGGGATTTCTTCATGGTCGTCTTTCGCAACAGCGACGAAATCTGCCACTTCTTCTGGCACCACATGGATGAGACCCACCCGCAGCACGACCCGGCGGCGCCAGCGCGCTACCGGACGGCTATCCTCGACCTGTACCGGCAGATCGACCGCTGGGTGGGCGAGATAGTGGCCGCGGCGGGCGAGGACGTGAACGTGGTCGTTATGTCCGACCACGGCGCGGGGCCGCTCTACCGCGACGTCTTCCTGAACGAGTGGCTTTGGCAGGAAGGTTGGCTGGCCCTGCGCAGCGCGGCCGCCGGCAGCCGCGGCTGGCTGGCGGCCATGCAACGTCTTGGCCTGACGCGGGCGCGCATCTCCGACACATTGACCCGGCTGGACATGCATTGGCTGGAAGTGGCTATCAAGCGCGCCCTGGGCGATCGCATCTACGTGCTGCCGCGCGACGAGCGGCTGGAGTTTCACAGCGCAATCGACTGGGCCAGGACGCAAGCCTATAGCTTCGGCTACTACGGCCAGATTTTCATTAACCTGAAAGGTCGGGAGCCGGAGGGCATGGTCGAGCCGGGCGACTATGAGGCGCTCCGCGACGAGATCGCCCGGCGAATGCTCGAAATTGTCGATCCGGCCGACGGGCAGCCGGTCGTCGACCGCGTCTACCGGAAAGAGGAACTTTATCACGGCCGCTACCTGGCCGACGCACCCGACCTGCTGGCGATCATGCGCGGCCTGACCTATATCACACGCATGGGGTATGAGTTCGCCGGCAAGCGCGGCGAGTTATTCCGCGAGCCCTACACGGACGAGACGGGCGGCCACCGGCTGGAGGGGGTGCTCATCGCCGCCGGGCCAGACATCGCCGCCGGGCCGCTGCCGGAACGGCCGATCGTTGACCTGACGCCGACGCTACTCCAGCTCCAGGGCTGCCCCGTGCCCGCTTACATGGACGGCGCGCCCATTGCCGAAATGCTCGCTGACGCCTTCCGCGCCGCACACCCGCCGGTCGTCGTGCCGGCGGAGATTCGCCGGCGCGAAGAGATGGCGGGCAGTTGGGACGCAGCGGCCGAGGCCGACGTGACCGAACGGCTGAAGCAGCTGGGTTATCTCGGCTAACGGCGACATGTTAATCTTGGTTGTAAGAAAGGTTCGCTAGATTAGACCCTAGGCAAACGCCGACCGAACGTTTAACGACACCAAGACCCGTGTTGTCAACTTGCGTCGCCGCCGCTTGCGCGGCCTTCCTCGACTCAAGCGCACTCATACCGCGTCGAAAGAGAACAGGCTCTTTGCCCCCGACACTCCGCCGGGGGTCAAGCGCTGCGCGGACAATGACAGCAGGGTGAGCGGACGGTTCGCGTTGGGCCAACTATCGAGACAGAACGGTAAACTAACGACGGTGCGCTTTCTTCGGGTCGGGCGGCCCGGCGCCGCGCACAAGGAGACGTGTACATTGTTAGCCATGACTGACAAAGCGGCCGCAAACGGTTCGGCCGCGCCCGAGCTTACCACATTGATCGCTCCCTACGGCGGGAAGCTGGTTGACCTGATGGTTCCCGAAGGGGAACGGGCCGAACTGCGCGCTTACGCCAACAGCCTGCCCTCGATCCGCATCTCCGAGCGCGCCGCATGCGATCTGGAGTTGATGGCGACCGGCGGCTTCTCGCCGCTCGACCGCTTTATGAGCCAGGCCGACCATCAGAGCGTCCTCGACACGATGCGCCTGACGAACGGCTACCTCTTCCCGATGCCAGTGCCCTTGCCGGTTGACGAAGAGGATGTCGCTCGCATCAAGGTCGGGCAGGACATCGCCCTGCGCAGCCCCGGCAACGAATTGCTGGCGATCATGAACGTTGAGGAGATCTACGGCTGGAGCCTGGACGAAGTGGCCCAGAAGGCGTTCGGCACCCTCGACCCGCGCCATCCCATCGTGGCCGAGATGCATAACTGGGGCAAGTACTACCTGTCCGGCCCCATGCGCGTGTTGAAGCTGCCGACCCACTACGACTTCAAGAACCTGCGCTTCACCCCGGTGGAGACGCGCGCCATGCTGGAGCGGTTCGGCCATCACAATGTCATCGCCTTCCAGACGCGCAACCCGTTGCATCGCGTCCACGAAGAGCTGACCAAGCGGGCGACGCTCGAAAAGGACGGCGTCTTGCTGCTGCACCCGGTCGTTGGCATGACCAAGCCCGGCGATGTCGATCACTTCACGCGCGTGCGCACCTACAAGGCGCTGGCTCAGCACTACTATGACCCCGACCGCATCCTGCTGTCGCTGCTGCCGCTGGCAATGCGCATGGGCGGCCCGCGCGAGGCACTCTGGCATGCCATCATCCGCCGCAACCACGGCGCGAACTTCCTGATCGTCGGCCGCGACCATGCCGGCCCCGGCAACGACTCAACGGGCAAGCCGTTTTACGGCCCCTATGACGCGCAGCAGATGGTTGAGCAGCATGCCGAGGAACTGGGCGTGGGCGCTGTGCCCTTCCAGATGCTCGTCTACTTGCCGGAAGAAGACCGCTACGAGGAAGTTCACAAGGTGACCAAGGACACCAAGACGGCCTCCATCTCCGGCACGCAGGTGCGCGAGCAGTATCTGCAAGTCGGCCGGCAACTGCCGGAGTGGTTCACTCGACCCGAAGTGGCCCAGATTCTGGCCGAAACCTATCCGCCGCGACACCGGCAAGGGGCCTGCGTCTGGTTCACTGGCCTGCACAATGCCGGCAAGTCGACCACGGCGGGCGTGCTGACCACGCTCTTGCAGGAGTACGGCCGCAACGTAACGCTCCTCGACGGCGACGTCGTTCGTACGCACTTCTCCGAGGGCCTGGGCTTTAGCAAGGAAGACCGCGACGAGAACATCCGGCGCATTGGCTTCGTGGCGGCGGAGATCGTCCGCCACGGCGGTATCGTCATCTGCGCCGCCGCCAGCCCCTACCGGGCGACCCGCAACGAGGTCCGCAACATGGTCGGGCAGGAAAACTACATCGAAGTTTTCGTCGACACGCCGCTGGAAGTGGCCGAGCAGCGCGACACCAAGGGCCTCTATGCTCGTGCCCGTCGGGGCGAGATCAAGGGCTTTACCGGCATCGACGATCCGTATGAGCCGCCGCAGCACCCGGAGATCACGCTGGAGACGCTGAGCCATAGCGCCGAAGAGAACGCGCGCACCATCCTTAATTTGCTGATCGAGCAGGGCTTCATTCGCGCCGACGGCCAGCAACCTGGACTGCGGATTAACTAGAAAAGAGAAGCTGGTCGCCCGGGGACGGCGGACGAAAAACCCGCGTGCGCCGGCGACCAGCAACTGATCACTGAAAGGTAACAACCGACAACCGAGGAACTTCATGACCCAAGAATATCCTGGCTACGTTCTGTGGATGACCGGCCTTTCCGGCGCCGGCAAGACAACCATCGCCCTGCTCCTGGAGAAGGAATTGCAGGCGCGCGGCTGCAAGTTTGAGCGCCTGGACGGCGACGTGGTGCGCGAGAGCCTGACCCGTGACCTGGGCTTCAGCAAGGAAGACCGCGACAAGAACATCG
>CAZSOD010000040.1:13959-25338 GCA_964608255.1 uncultured Ardenticatenaceae bacterium | reverse complement strand
TATCCAGCGGCATTCCCTTTGGCGATCGCCGCATTTCTCTATATAGTACCGGCCCACCGGCGCACACGCGCCGGCGAATGCGGTCACTTATCAACCAAACAGACATGGGCGACCCTACCATCTCCATCCGTCACATCTGGAAGATTTTCGGCCCGCGGGCCAGCCTCATCCGCGACGGTCTCGACCCGTCCATGTCCAAGGCCGATATCCTGGCCCAGACCGGCCACGTCGTCGCCGTCAAGGACGCCAGCTTCGATGTGCAGCGCGGCGACATCTTCGTCATCATGGGCCTCTCCGGCAGCGGCAAGTCCACCCTCGTCCGCTGCATCTCCCGCCTCATCGAGCCCACCTCGGGCGAAGTCTGGGTCGACGGGGTGGACGTGTGCCGGATGGACGCCGAGCAGCTCCGCGAGCTGCGCCGGCGCAAGATGAGCATGGTCTTCCAGCACTTCGGCCTCTTCCCCCACCGGCGCATCATTGACAACGTGGCCTACGGTCTGGAGATTCAGGGCGTTAAGAAGGCTGACCGGCTGGAGAAGGCGGCAAGCGTCCTGCAACTCGTCGGCCTGAAGGGCTGGGAGAACCACTACCCCGGCAACCTCAGCGGCGGCATGCAGCAGCGCGTCGGCCTGGCGCGGGCGCTGGCCGTCGACCCCGACTACCTGCTGTGCGACGAGCCATTCAGCGCCCTCGACCCGCTCATCCGCCGCGAGATGCAGGACGAGCTGCTCAACCTCCAGAAGAAGCTGCAAAAGACGATGATCTTCATCACCCACGACTTCCTCGAGGCGCTGAAGATCGGCAACCACATCTGCATCATGAAGGACGGCGCGTTCGTCCAGGTGGGCACGCCGGCCGAGATCGTCACCCGGCCGGCCGATGACTACGTGCGCGAGTTCGTCAAGGACGTGCCCCGCGCCCGCGTGCTGACCGCCGGGGCCATCGCCCGCCCGCCGACCGACGCCGACCCGGTCGACGCGCCCACCGTCGCCGCCGACACCCGCCTCGACGCACTCATCCCCCTGACCGCCTCCGGCGCGGGCAAGCTGCGCGTGGTTGACGAGAACCAGCGGGTGCTGGGCATGGTCGACCGCCCGGGGGTGATGACGGCCCTGGCCGGGGTGTAGGGGCAGACCTGCGTGTCTGCCCTTCTGTGCTGAAGGGCGCACACTGAACGGCGCACACGCAGGTGCGCCCCTACGGTAGCAACGGAGGTTCTATGAGCGCGGGAGAAATGACAGTTCCCCAGCCGAGAATCAACCGCCGGCCGATTCTCATCGGCGCGGGGGTGGTGGTGGCCGTTCTGGTCTTGTTGCTCCTCGGCCGCGCCGGCGATCTGCGCGACTTTCCCGCCACCTGGAACCTCCACCTGCGCGACGCCATCGACGCCTTCCAGGACTGGGTGATCGGCAATCGCATGACCCACCCCATGTTCCGCTACTTCTTCGACCCGCTCAGCGACGGCATCGACGTGGCGCTACGCCGGGTGGAGAGCGGGCTGCTGTGGTTGCCGTGGCCGGTCCTGATGCTGGGGTTCTTTTTGCTGGGGGCGCGGCTGGGCGGATTGCGGCTGGGGCTGCTGGCCGCCGCGTGCCTGCTCATGATGGGTTGGATGGGTCTGTGGTCGCAGAGCATGCAAACGCTGGCGCTCATGAGCGTGGCCGTGGCCATTGCCCTGCTTATCGGCATCCCGGTGGGAATATTTGCTGCCCGCCACAACCGCTTTGAGGCGCTGCTGCGGCCGTTTCTCGACGCCATGCAGACCATGCCCGCCTTCGTCTACCTGATCCCCGTGCTGCTCTTCTTCGGCGTCGCCCGCGTCCCGGCGGTCATCGCCACCGTCATCTTCGCCCTGCCGCCGGCCATCCGCCTGACCAACCTGGGCATCCGCGAGGTCGACCCGGCGGCGACGGAGGCGGCGGCCAGCTTCGGCTCCACGCCGCGGCAGACGCTGGTCAAGGTGCAGATTCCGCTGGCCATGCCGACGATCATGGCCGGGGTTAACCAGACCATCATGGCCGCGCTGGGCATCGTCGTCATCGCCGCGCTCATCGGCGCGGGCGGGCTGGGGCGTGAGGTACTCGTCTCGCTGCAACGGCTGGAAGTTGGCAAGGCGCTGGAGGCGGGCCTGGCGATCGTCTTCCTGGCCGTCCTGCTCGACCGGCTGAGCGACGCGCTGACACGGCAGGGGCGCGCCGCCCCGCGGCCGGGCCAGTTCCGGCTGCTGCCGGAGAGCTGGGCGCGGTACCGGTGGGCGCGGGGGTTGGAGGCGGGGTTAGATGCGTTGGCCAACCTCGTAGGGGCGGGTCAGAGACACGACCCTACAACGGACGTTCGCGCGAGCGGGGGGGGCATTCGGCGCTGGTTCGGCCGCCATGCCAACTTGCTCGTGGGCCTCGCGCTGCTGGCGCTTACGCTGGTAGCCTGCCGCGCGGCCGGCGTCGGGCTCTTTCCCAAAGCGTGGTACCTACCCGTCCGCGGCCCCGTTGATTCGGGCGTGGCCTGGGCGCGCGACAACCTCTACCGGATCGGCGACACCCCGTTCGGCACCGGCCCGCTGAGCGACTTCATCACCCTCTACGGCCTCAACTTCCTGCGCGCCGTGTTGCAGGCGTGGTTGCCGTGGGTGGCGGTCGTCGCCCTGTTTGGGCTGGCGGCGCTGGCGCTGGGCAACTGGCGGCTGGCCGTCTTCGCCGCGCTGGGGCTGGCGTTCATCGGCCTGCTGGGCATGTGGGACCTGGCGATGGATACGCTGGGGCAGGTCATCGTCGCCGTAGGCATGGCCGTCGCTATCGGCGTGCCGCTCGGCATTCTGGCCGCCCGCAGCGACCGCTTCGAGATGGCCCTGCGGCCGGTGCTCGATTTCCTGCAAACCATCCCGCCCTTTGTCTATCTGGTGCCGGTCATCATGCTGTTCAACATCGGCCGCGTACCGGGCATCATCGCCTCCGTCCTCTATGCCCTGCCGCCCGCCGTGCGCCTGACGAACCTCGGCATCCGTGGCGTGGTCCGCGAGACGGTGGAGGCAGCCGAGAGCTTCGGCTCGACGCGCTGGCAGACGCTGCTGAAGGTGCAGTTGCCGCTGGCGCTGCCGTCCATCCTGGCCGGGGTGAATCAGACGATCATGATGGTGCTGTCGATGGTCATCATTGCCGGGCTCGTGGGCGGCGGGGGGCTGGGGCTGGAGACGGTGATCGGGCTGGCCAAGAACGAGACGGGCCGCGGCGTGGAAGCCGGGCTGGCCATCGTTGTCCTGGCGATCATCCTTGACCGGATGACGCAGAGTTGGGCGCGGCGGCAGCGGGCGGCGAGCGGGTAGAGCTTTGCCATCTGCTTTTTGGATACGAACAGGCCCTTGTGTTATCATATCATCACTATTGTTATCATGGTGGTAGACGATGGTCAGGACGCAGGTTCAACTGACGGATGAGCAGGCCCGGAAGCTGAAGCAACTGGCGGCTATGGAGGGGCATTCGGTAGCCGAGTTGATTCGCATGAGTGTTGATACGATGCTGGCGACGACGCCGGTGCTCGATACCGACGAGCGGCGCGAGCGGGCGCTGTCGGTCATCGGGCAGTTCAGCGGACCACCCGACCTGGCGGCTGAGCATGACCGCTATCTGGAAGAGGCCTACGAAGCATGACGGTCTTCGTCGACACGTCGGCGTTCCTGGCTGTGCTCAATCGTGAGGATCGTTACCACGAACAGGCGGCGCGACAGTGGCGGCGGTTTATCGATGAGGAAGAGCGGCTGCTCTGCAACAACTACGTAGTGGTGGAGACTACCGCTCTGCTACAGCGACGCTTTGGCCTGGAAGCAGTACGCGCGTTGGAAGGCAATGTTCTGCGCGCGATGGTTGTGATCTGGCTGGATGAAACCGCCCATCAGCAGGCAGTGACCGCCCTATTGTCGGCCAATCGGCGGCAACTCAGCCTTGTTGACTGTAGCGCCATGACCACGATGCGATTGTTGGGTCTCAAGCGTATTTTCACATTCGATGCCCACTTCGATGATTATGGCTTTAACAAGGTCCCTGGCTAGTGGAGCCGCGGGTCTTGGCCGTGCAGCAGGAACGAGCGGTTGTAGCAGCAAATTGCGGCGTTAATAATATGAAAGTGAACTTCTTTGCCACCCTCCGTCAGGTGACGGGACAGAAAACGCTCGAGTTTGACTTGCCCGCGGGCGTGACCGCCCAGGGCGTGCTGGATGAAGTCGTGCGCCGCTACCCGGCGATGATCGGGATGCTGGCCGACGAGGACGGCAAGCTGCTCGGCCACTGCCACATGTTTATCAACGGCCGCGGCGTCACCTACTTGCTGGACGAAATGAACAGCGTCGTCAACGATAGCGATGTCGTCAATTTCTTCCCCGCTGTCGGCGGAGGCGATGAATTTGGCCTGGATAAGACGGATGGTCACGGATCGGAGGCCCACATCTGGCCGTAGAATAGGCGTCTATCCGTGTCGAGTTCATTCAGTCGATATGGCCTTACCGCCGGATGATCACTGAAACTTTTATCCACGCGATCCCGCTCTGGCTCCTGCGCGAGTATCTGGAGGAGCTTGGCGGCACGGCCGAAAGCGAGACCATCGTCGCCGGCGAGGGCTGGCGGGCCGAGTTGACCAAGCTGCCCGACCGCCACATCGGGTCGCTGCGCGTCGGCCTCGTGCAATTAACCCTTGTGGGGGAAGAGGACGCGCTGGCGCGCCTGCGGCCGAGGTTGGATCGCAAGACCATGCGCGCCGGCGCCTGACGCTCCTCCCTCTCAGTCGGTCGCACCGGCCGCTGCCCGCGCCTCCAGCCGCGCCAGTCCGTGTCTGACGATAGCCCAGATTTCCACCGCAACCGGCACGATGGCCGCCGCCCACAGCGCGTACGCTGTGCCTTGCAGCGCCCCCGCCAGCGGCTCGATAAAGATGCTGGCCCAGAGGAACAGCCCGCCCCCGTTAATTGCCGCCAGGCTGAACCAATTGCCGCCCAGTCGCGCCGGCTCACCCGGCAGGAATGCGCGCCGGAAGAAGAAGGGCAGCAGCGCAAACCCGAATTGGAACACCCAGCCGTAGATGAGCGCCTGGGGCGCGTTGGCCTCAATCGTGGGGCCCGGGATGCCCGGTATCTTCAGCAGGATCAGCGGGGCCATCATGACCGGGGCAAGGATCCAGAAGTAGGATGTCAGCAGGTGCCATACGCCGGGCGACGATAGGCGCGCCCGGTCGCCGCGCAGCGGCACGATGACGTTCAGCAGTAGCCAGAACGTCGCTGCCAGATGCATAATCAATCCGGGAACGGTGAAGAAGGTTGAGCCGAACCACGGGCCGAGAACCAGCCCCAGGGCGCCGAAGACCATTAACCAGAAGATAGCCGGGATGGAGCGCGGCCAGGCCAGCGGCCGTCCTGACCAGACCGGGAAGGTGTCGACGATCACGCCGGCAAAGACCAGCGCCATCAGACCCCAGTTATTGGCGTGGATGTGGGCTTCGAGCGGCGTCCGGATGAGCAGCACTTCGCTCCAACCCAACCACAGACCGGTGCCGATGATGATGCCGAGCAGGAAGAAGCTCAGCCCGGCGATGTAGAACGGCCGCCCGACGTGGCGCGCGGACGGGGCTGCTCCGGCCGGCGCGGACGACGCGGGCCGCAAGGTTGCCAGTTGGCCGATGAGCAGCAGCGCCGCGATGAAGATCAGGGTTCCGCCGGCGAAAATAAGCGCTGTGTTGACAATCGGAATGCCGATGAGAAGGGTCAGCAGCCCGGCGTTGAGCGCCAGCCAGGTAGTCCAGCGGAAGGGAGGGCGCGACAGGTTGAAGCGGATGGCCGCCAGCAGCGGCAGCATGCCGAAGATCGCCTCCGTCATCGCCCCCAGCGTGATCAGGTGGACGCGCACCCAGCGCAGCCCGTTGAACCACGGCAGAAGGTTGAAGCTCACCAGTGCCGAGTCAGTTGCGGCCAGGACGGCCATGAGCGCGAAGAGCGCTGACATGAGGAAGTAGAGGTTGTACATGGAATTCTCTGTCAAGTGATCTCAGGCGACGCGGACAGCCAGAAAGGCCAGCCGCGTGCGCGCTTCCAGCCCGCGGACCGCGCCGGCGGGCATGATGATAGTCGCACCCGGCCCCACATCGTGCGCCTGTCCATCGACGGTCATGCAGCCCGCGCCGTCAAGGAAATGGTAGACGGCGGCCGCCTCCGGGTGTTCGGGAATGCGCTGGCCCGGCTCAAGGCCGGCCAGGATGATCCTGGCCTTATCGTCGGCGCGCAGGACAGTTGGTCGTGGCCCGTCAGGGCCATATGCAACCTGCTCGCGCCAGTCTGGAACGTAGAGGATGGGGTTCATTGTTGTTCTCCTGTGGTCTCGAAGTCGTCACCGGCTTCGTGGTGGGGCAAGGCGGCGACGCCGGCCGCCGGCAACCCCAGTCGTATGCCGCAGTCGCTCAGAGCGAGCACGGCTTCGACGGGAACCAGCCGATAGTCCCCGGCGGCCACGTCGCAGCCGAGGACAAGACCCCGAGGCGCTTCTGTCGCGCCGTCCATCAAGACGCCGGCCAGGGTTCCTACGAGAGCGCCTGTCACGTCGACCACGGTCATGCCGCGCCGCGCCTCCAAGGAGTCGGCCGCGCCGCCCGGGCGCAGCCAGCCGCTTACCATAATTCGCCCGGCCGAAGTTGCGTTCAAGGAGCTGCTCCCGGCTTTTGCTGGCAAGGGGATACGAATTTGCGCCGATCGGCCGGCGGAACCAGCCGTCACTTTCTACCGGCTGAAGCGCCGGTAACCCCGGATCAGAATGGCGACGATCACCCCCGCGGCGACGACGTGGAGGAATGCGGCTACGCTGCTGGCGAGGATCGTCCTGTCAGGTACGGGCAGCAGGTAGTCAGGGATGAAGCTGACAAGCAGGACGGCGCCGGCGAGGCGCAGGAACGTTCCATCCGGCGCGGCCCGCCGGCGGGCCAGCCAGGCGAACAGCCCGGTGGCGGCGAAGGCGGGGATAACGGTGAACAGCGCCGCGCGAGCGTAGCTGTCCAGCGGCTTGAACAGGGCAACGTCGGGCCAGAGCGCGATGGCTACGGCCTGGGCGGCGAGTACGGCCGCCGCGGCGGCCACGGCGACGATTGTTCCCAGGGTGAGCCATTGGCTGGTGGCAAGGCTCGGCCGCGGTTGGGCTCGCAAGGCTGTCATGGTCTTCTCTCCTCTCATCTGCTACCAACGACGATCACTGTTGGCAGGATAGCAGGGAGGGCGTAGCGGCGTCCCCGACTTTTGTCGGCTTTGTGAGTTAACCGGCGCGTTGTTCGAGGGCCTGGCGGTCGAGAATGCGGATTTCGGCCCGGTCGACGAGGATCAGGCCGTCGGCCTCCAGAGCGCGCAGCGAGCGCTGGATCACGTCGGGGACGGTGCCCAGACGCGCGGCTAACTCGGCCTGAGTGAGCCAGCGCGGGCGTTGCACCACGTCAGCCGCGGCTGCGTCCAGGAGGAGCCGCGCCAGCCGGGCCGTTACCGGGCGCAGCGACAGGTCGCTGACCAGACCGACGAGAAACAGCATCCGTTCGGCCATGCGCTCGATGACACTTTGGGCGAAGTCGGGCCGTTCGCGCAACAGGCCGGTCAGGACATCGCGCGGTATGAGCCACACGGCCGATGGCTCCAGGGCTACGGCGGTAGCCGGGTTGGGCTGGCGGGAGAAGACACCGATCTCGTTGAACGTGTCGCCCGGCTCCAGGACGCGCAGGGTCTGCTCGCGACCGGAGGGGGCCGACTTGACGACCTTGACGTAGCCGCTGTCGAGGAAATAGAGGCCGGGTTGCGCCTCGCCTTCCAGGACGATGACCTCACCCGGGCGGTACTCGCGGCGGCGCGCCGCGCGGGCCAGTTGGGCCAGCGTGCCGTCGTCGAGGCCGTCGAAGAAGGGCAGGGCGCGCAAGCGGTTCAGCAACCTGGCAGCGGGCGGCGCGGGGAGCATACCGCATTATAGCGCGCCCAATGAAAAAGGGGACTGTCGCCCGCAGGCAACAGCCCCCTTTCGCATTCGTGCGCGCAGCCGGTCAACGGCCGTCGCGCCTAGATCACTTCCAGCTCTTGCAGCTTCCACTCCGGCACGACGCCGTCTTTCCAGCCGCGCGCGCCGTAATACTCGGCCAGCATCAGGTCCAACTCGCAGACGTGGCCCAGGTTGCCCGGTTCGGTCGACGGCTCATGGGTGAACCGCTCCGGCAGGTAGTCGCTGCCCTCGGCATAGCCGGCCAGGTTGTTGTACCAGCGCTCCAGGTTATAGATGCGCTCGCCCGTCTTCAGCATGTCGTCGACGGTGAAGTCGTCGAGGCCGACGAAGGCGGCGTACTGCGCCGTGTACTCGTCCACGCCCTGGGCGAAGGCGCTGAACTTGCACAGGTCAAGGCTGTCGGAGAAGGCGTGGATGTCCTGGAAGGCCTTGGTCAGCTTGCCCTTGCCGTCCCACTCCAGCGGGTCGGCCTTGAGGGACTGGAAGGGCATGATGTTGAGCTCGGCCGCCGGGGTGTAGGCCCGCAGGTGGCACGCGCCGCGGTTGCTGGTGGCGTAGGCGACACCCATCGCTTTCAGGCCCCGCGGGTCGTAAGCCGGGATGCCCTGGCCCTTAACCGTGTTGGAGACTTCCGGGTGGCCCAGATTGGCCGCAAGGCGCGCCGGCCCTTCGGCCAGCGCGTCGCCCACACCCTGCCGGTAGGCAATCGCCGTCGTCCACTCGATCATCTTGTCGTAGTCGCCCCAGGCCAGCGCCGGGTGGCCGTTGAGATACCCCTTCTCCGACAGTTCCATGTAGGTGGAGAAGGCGTTGCCCAACTCGATCGTGTCCATGCCATAGTCGTTGCACTGGTCGATCATCTTGACCACGGAGTTGATGTCATGGTGGCCGGAGTTCGCGCCCAGCGCCCAGGCCGACTCGTACTCGACGCTCTCCATGCGCAGCCCCTTGTAGGCGCCGTCCTTCAGTTCGACCTCTTTCTTGCAGGCGACGGGGCAGGCATGGCAGGTGGGGTTGTTGACCAGGATGTGGTCGTAGACGTGCTCGCCGCTCAGGTTCTCGCACTCGTCGCCGTAGCCGGTTAGCCGGCCGTTCCACGACGGCAGCGCGCCCATCGTGTTGGTGATGTTCATCAGCACGTTGGTGCCGTAGAGCGACAGGCCGCCCTTGCGCGGGCTGGTGATGTTGGCCTCGTCCATGATGACCGACAGGGCGCGGTCGTGGGCCTTCTTCCAGGCTTCCTTGTTGGCCGGCTTGGGCAGGTTCTTCTTGGCCTTGATGACGACGGCCTTGAGGTTCTTCGAGCCGCCGACGCAGCCCGTGCCGCCGCGGCCGCTGGCCCGGTCGTTTTCGTTCACCCACGCGGCGAAGCGAACGAGGTTCTCGCCCGCCTGGCCGATGGTGATGACGGTCAGGTCCTTCTCGCCGAACTGGTTCTGGAAGTACTTGACCGTGTCGTGGACGCCCATGCCCCACACGGCCGAGGCGTCGCGCAGTTCGACCTGCCCGTCCTCGATGTAGGCGTAGACGGGCTTGTCGGCCCGGCCCTTGAAAATGAGGCCGTCGAAGCCGGCCCAGCGCAGGCGCGCCGCCGACCAGCCGCCGTGGTGGCTGTCGGTTACGGTCCCCGTCAGGGGCGACTTGGTCACGATAGCCATCCGGCCGCTCATGTTGGCCGCCGTCCCAGTCAGCGGGCCATTCATGAAGCAGAGGATGTTATCGGGCGAGAGCGGCTCAACCTGCGGCCCGTTCTCGAACACGTAGCGGACGCCGAGGCCGCGGGCGCCGATGTACTTGCGCGCCCACTCTTCGGGGACGCCCTTGTACTCAACGGTGCCGGCGGTCAGGTCCACATGGGCAATGCGATCTGCATATCCACCTAGGTTCATGTTTCCTTCATCCTTTCCCAATCAGGGCATAACGCTCAAGCGAGCGAATTCCGCAAAGTTAGGCTGGTCGTATGTCGCTTTCGGGTTGTCGTGGGAAAAAGCGGTTCACCTCCTAGATGTGGCCATGAGGGCCTAGCGACCGGGCGGAAAGATGCTAATAACGTCTTCCGGCTTGAGGGCGGCGGCAAAGCCGCCGGCGTAGGCGGTGTTGCGGCCGTTCAGCAGGAAGCGCCAGCCCCCGGGCGCGGGCGTGTAGGTCTGAAAGACCTCGACCCACGAAGAGCTTTCTTTCTCGTGGGAATGCCAGACAGGTTGCAGACAGTCGGCCCGCAGTTCGGGGACGTAGTTAAAGAACTTGCGGAGCAGGACTTCGAGCGTATCGCCGGAGTGGGCTGAGGGGGTCAGCGTGCGCTGTCCAACCGTCTGTCGCAGGCGACCGTAGAGGCCAACGGCCACCGGGAAGTCGCCGCGGCCGAAGTCGAGCGCGGCGCGGTAGCCCATGTCCATCAGGTGCAGTTGCACGGAGAGGTACTTGTTCCAGCCGACCATTGCCGGGGCGACTACTTTGCCCGGCAGACCCGCCTCGCCCATGATGCGGGCGAAGGCCGCGCCCATCAGGCCGATGGACGTGGTGACGTAGGCCGGGGGAACGTGGATGTGGCGCGGGCCGTGGGCGGCGTGGTACTTGCCGGCGCGGAAGAGGTAGGCGGCGAACTCGTCGCTGGTATCCATGCCCAGCACGCGAGCCAGCCAAACGGCGAAGAAGCGGCGGCGTTCGGACAGGTGGTCGGGGTCGGCCCCGCTCTCCCAGCCCAGGACGGCGGCCGTTTCCGGCACGGCGAGGAGATGGTCGTAGGTGCCGACGACCATTTCGGTCGCCCGGCTCATGAGGGCCTCGACGGTGCGGGACATGGCCTGCTTGTCGTCGGGGCCAAAGCCGACGAACTGGAGCAGCCGCTGCCATTCGGCCGTCGGTTCGGGGGTCAAACCATGGATTTCCAGGCCATCGGTTGCTTCCGCGCGCATCGACGTTCCCTCGCCTGCAGAAGTTTAACCACGGTTAAGTACCGGTAGTATAGTGCCGAAACTGGCAAGCGACAACTGACAAAAACACTCAGGGAGCGGGTGGCGAGCGGCGAGTCGCGGGTGCGCGCCTGCGCACCTGCGTGGTGGAGTCCGCATCCTCAGATGCGGGGGACGTACTCGAGGGACGCGCATCTGAGGATGCGCACTTTACGGACGGGAGAGGGGCGATTCCAGTCCCTCGCCCTATGGGAGAGGGTTAGGGAGAGGGCCGGTCGTGCGGGAAGAAGGTGCGTCGCACTTCAGAAAGTGCAACGCACCGGGGGCGTGCGATGCACCTTCCGAGGTGCGTTGCACGTTCCGGAGTGGGCGGCGGGCCACAGCCGGACGTCCGCCGGCCGCTGTCTGTTGCCCCAGAAGGTGCGTCGCACTTCAGAAAGTGCAACGCACCGGGGGCGTGCGATGCACCT
>CAZSOD010000040.1:0-13859 GCA_964608255.1 uncultured Ardenticatenaceae bacterium | reverse complement strand
TACTGACTACTGAACACTGTCCTACTGCCAGTTCACGCGCAGGTCAAACCCCCGCTTCCGCAACTCCTCGGTAAAGGCGGAGCCGGGCAGGGCCAGCTCGACGGGCACGCCGCCGCGCGGCGTCTGGCCGCGGGCCTGCGCGGCGCAGATGATGGCCGCGTGCCAGCCCGTCGTCCGTTCCATCGCCGTGAAGCCCGTCGCCTCGTCGTAGCGGTCGAACAGGTCGACCACCACCTCGCGCTCAACCCCGTCCACCAGCCCGCGGCCGATGATGCGCACGATCACCAGATCGTGCTCGCCCGGTTTCGCGTAGAGTTGCGGGCCAAGCAGCGCATGCAGCACGTGGCGCGGCACAACCTTCTGGCCGTCCACCTCGACCGTTTCCAGCCCAATCAGTCCCGCGTCGCTGAACGCCTTCCATTGCGCGAAGTGACCCGGCCAGCGGATAGTCTTGTTCTGCAACGTCCGCAGCTTCCCTTCCCACGTCCAGGGCATGGTGCTGGTTCCGCCGGCAGTCGTGAACGCCTCCAGCGTGCCCACCTCCGGGCCGAAATCGATCAATTCGTACTCCTCCGGCTGGAAGCAGGCCATCTCGATGAGTTGCCCGTTGCGGATGAAGGCGGTCGTGCCGAAGTACTCGTTGGTCAGCCCCTCGATGTTGAAGGTCAGGATGTAGTTCCACGGCGGGACGGGCGCGGCGGGGATGCCGCCGTCGTACATGATCAGGTCGCGGCACTCGTCGAACAGGCTCATCGTGTAGGCGCAGAGCGAGTTGCCCAAGCCCGGCACCTGCCCGCAGTCGGGCGTCAGGGTGATGCCGGCGGCCTTCGCCTCGGCGTCGAGGGCGAGCTGGGCGCGCGTCTGCTCGGTGTTGCCGCCGAAGTCGGCCATGCTGGCCCCGGCGCGGACGGCCGCCCGGGCCAGCGGCAGGTTGAAGAAGTAGGGCACGCCGGAGACGAACGCCTCGACGCGGTGGGCGCGCAGCAGGTTCACCACGGCGTCGCTGTCGCGGACGTTGAGCGCCGCGGCCGTGGCCACGTCGCGCCCGGCCAGGCGGTTGACGCGCTCGGCGCTGGCCCGCGCCGCGTCGAGGTAGAGGTCGGCCAGCAGGATGGCTTCGGCGTCGCCGTGGACGGCCAGGTCATAGGCGGCGGCCGTTCCCTGGCGCCCGGAACCGAGGATGGCGTAGCGGTGGGGCATGGTGATTCTCCTGTGCGGGAACCGATTTGTTCAGAAGGGAGATTATCCGCGGGTTGGGCAGATTTGGCAGACTCCTTTATGTTCTCACGGCTCCGTCCCTTGCAACAGCGCCCGCAGCAGGGTAATTGCACACACGCGCTGGCTGCAATTGCAGCGGGTTGAAGAACCCGCTGCCAGGCCGCAAGTGCGCTGAAAGCGCACTGGCAAGCGTCAATGAGGGTCGTCGAGCGGCCGCCAATGCAGGCAGTCAGAGGGTTAGCCTATCCTCAGAGAAACGCCGTGACACGGGCAGCTGTGGTACAGTTGTTCTATGCGCCGGCATCCCGCCCGCGCAACTACTATCCTGTATTAGGAGGCGCCGAGATGGCATACAGTTTCACGAACAGCAAGGGCAAGGCCTACTTCCTGCATTCCCGTCAGGTCGAACTGAAGGGCGGCCGCACCCAGACGCTCTACTTCTTCGCCAAGGAGCCGGGCGAAGGAGCGCTCAACGAAGTCCCCGCCGGCTACCAGGTGGCCGAGTCGAAGAACGGCCTGCCCGTGCTGAAGAAGCAGAGCTAGGCTGCGCCGTTGCCGCCGCGGCTTTCCTTTTCAGGGAGCCGCGGGGGATTGCGGCAATAAAAAAAGGGACGGCGTCAGCGCTGACGCCGTCCCTTTTTCGTTGCCGGGTCTACTCGCCGCCCAGCCCGGGCGGGTCGAAGATCTCCGGGTTGGGTTCGCCCTCGACGTGGAGCATGCCGGCCGCGCCCTTCTGCACGCGGTAGAGGGCATGGTCGACGAGGAGGTAGTCGCCCGGTACGTCGAGTTTCATCTCGAACGTCGACACCGAGCCGGGCGGCACGTACCACGCTTCCCCGTTCGCGGTATAGGTTTCCGGCGAACCGCGGTAGATTTTGTCAAAGACTTCGCCGATCACGTGGAAGTTTGAGCCCTTGTTTGGCCCACCGCTGCCGAAGAAAATGCGCACCGTTTCCCCGACGTTGGCCTGGAGCGGGTAGAGCTTGGTCAGCGCGTCGACGTGGCCGTTAAAGGTGTAGTACTCCGGCATCTCCGCCAGCGCCTTCTCCGTGCTGAACGCCTGGTGGCCCTGGTTGCCGAAGCGGCCGACGGTATACCACTCCCCCTGCATGATGTAGAACTCGCGGTCCACCGGCGGCAGCCCGCCCGGCGGCTCGACGATAATCGCGCCGTACATCCCCTGGGCGATGTGGTGCATCGGCGGCGGAAAGGCGCAGTGGTAGACGAACGCGCCCGCATTCAGCGCCTTCCAGCGGAACGTCTTCGACTCGCCGGGCGCGACGTTGGTCACCACCGCCCCGCCGCCCGGCCCGTTGACGGCGTGGAGGTCGATGTTGTGGCCGTTGACGCTGGATAGGTCGTTGACCAGCGTGAACTCCACCGTGTCCCCCTCCATGACGCGGATCATTGGCCCGGGCACGGTGCCGTCGAACGTCCAGAAGGTGTAGGTCGTGCCGTTGGCCAGCTCGGCCGTCACTTCCTTGGCCGTCAGCGTCACCTGCACGGTCGTCGGATCGGTGCGCGTAATGGGCGGCGGCACGTCGGCCGGGTCACGGGCGACGTTGGGCTTGTCGACCTCATGCGCCGGCTCGATGCCGCCGACGCCGACGCGGGCGGCCATTACGTCCGTTTGCGCCGCTGACGCTTCGACCGTGGCGTGCAACATCGTCAGCTCGTCCTCGGTTGCCGTCGCCCGGTAGAGGCCGAACGCGCCCAGCGCCAGCCCGACGAGGGCGAGCAGGGCGGCAATGATACTGGTCAGATTCTGTCGGTTCACAACTCCTCTCCTTTTTGCGTCCGTCAGCCGGTTGCGGAATCAAGGCAACCGGCGACCGGTCAAAGATGATGTGACGGAGCGTTTTGCGGGGACGATGGGTAGCCGAGAGCGGCGGGCAAGCGGGCGATGATGCGACAAAACGCCAACGGGGCGCATTATAGATGATGTCGGCAACAAGGGGAAGAGCCGCCGATGAGGCGTGGCCAAACGGTGGCGGGCAGACAGAGGAGAAGGCTGGCTCCACCGAAGCCGCGGGCGGTAGGAAATGCTGGGGGCGGCGCTGTCCGGCTACTGGACTGGCGCCCGTCCACGGGCCTTCTCCGGCTCGCGCATGTCCATCAGCCCGACGCCGATGCCGTAAGTCACGAATTCGCCCACCGGCCCGATCTCAATCACGCAAGAACCCTCTACCAGCTCGCGTTCATCCATCTTGCCGCCAAGGATGGCGCGCTGCAGTTCGGGCGACGTTTCCACGGCCGCCAGCACGCGCGCCCGGCCCTGGAACGTGATCGTCGCCTGAGGTATCTTGACCCAGGGCATGACCGGGATTCGCTTGGCGATGGGGATGGTCACGGAGACACGGTCATTGGCGCTGATGTGCTTGACCTTCCAGGTATCCCGGTCGCTGAGGAAGTAGAGTTTCCGGTCGCGGACGACGTACATGATGCCCACCGTTCGAGCTTCATTGGCGGCGGTGACCATGCCGACGACGGCGAATAGCTCCTTATCGATGACTTGCCAGACCTGGTCCGCGCTTAGTTTCCTCATGGTGCGGTCTCCGGATTCATCTCAACTTCTGGCCCCCTTTCTCGAAACGGCAATGCTGGCCAACCCCAAGACGCCGATGGCCACAGCGCCGGCGGTGGTAAACGTCCCCTCGCCTAAGAGGAACATCAGCGCCGCGACGAGCACAAGAATGATGCCGACGACAAGGCGTGACCTTCCATACGAACTGTTCATCGCATCAATCTCCTTGCCACAGGGAGAGACGTATCCCGACCCCACTTGGAAAACAGACCCGCCCCTGTACCGGAAGTGACATACTGTGCCGTATTGGTTGCCGGTTCGTCACTACCCTGGACCGGCGATCCTGTCGGGCTGCCCCAGCAGGTAACGGTAAATCCCCACCCCGCGGGCCAGGAACGGCACGTGGCGCAGCCAGCCCACCCGGGCCAGCCGGGGTTCCGGCTGGTCAAGGTAGTGCCACTGATCCAGCAGGCGGATGCCCGGAGCCCACGCCTCCAGATCGCGGGGATGCTTCAGGCCCCAGCGGAGCCGCGCCTCGACCCTGTTAGCGCGCAGTTCCAGGTTGTGGGAGCGGACCATGAGCGGCGTCATCGCGTCGGTAATGAGTTCCGCGCCGGGGAACCGCTCGCGTAGCGCCAGCACCAGGCCGCGCACTTGCGCCTCCGTGAAGTAGGGAAGCATGCCCTCGGCCACGAAGAGAGGCGGTGCAGTCGAGGGTTCGACGGCGTCCATCCAGCTTGGGTCGAAGACCGACGAGGCCAGGCAGCACTGCCGCGCGCCCCCCGGCAGCAGGCGTTGCCGCACAGCCATGACTTCGGGCAGGTCGAGGTCGTACCAGACGACGCGGCCGTCATCGATCCGTTCAAACCGCGTGTCCAGCCCGCAGCCGAGGCTGACCACGGGCGCGCCGGGATGGCCGGCCATGAACGCCCGCGTCCAGCGGTCGAACTGGCGGACGCGCACCACGATCCCGGCCCGGTCGTGGTCGAGCAGGCGGATGCGGCTGAAGTCGTAATCTAGCCGGTCGACGAGAGCCGCCGCGGTCTCGTCGCGCAGCAGCGGCTCTGGCTGGCGCAGTTCCATCGCCCGGACGTAGAGCGTAATCAACAGCGTCTCGGCGATCTCGTTGCCGCTTATGAGGGCGACTCTGGGCTCGGTCATAGGTGGACTATGTTCACTGAGGTCCTTACCGTCGCCGCGACAGCACCGCGCCGGCCAGGCCGCCCATGAGCCCGAGGATTAGGCCGGTGATGGTGAACAGCAGCGTGAACTCGACAACTTCCATGACAAAGAACACCGGCCCGCTGACTTCGGCGGGCAGTTCCGACGGAATGCGGCCGAGGGCGCGCAAGACCAGCCCCCAGAGCAGTTGGCCGCCCATGTTGGCCAGCCCATAAACCACGCCGCCGACCGCGCCGGCCTTCATACCCTGCCCGAGGCTCCCCTTGCCCCAGCCGAGCACAAGGCCTACCAGCAGCGGGCCGAGCAGCATCAGCAGGAAGACCGGGCCGGGCATGCCGGCGGCGTATCCATCGGCGTCGTACAACCAGGTAGCGACGACGACGGCCCAGAGGGCGAGCCAGGCCAGCAATAGGCCAAACGTCCGCGTGGAGAAGCGGGGTGTATGCGTCATGGCGTCCCCTTGCGCGCCAATTTGGAGTGTGGCGCGACGCAACTCCATTGTACCTCACGTCCGGCACGTTGGCGCGGGGAGATCGGGCCGGCGGCGAGGTGTGAGGGGGTGCGCGACGGGCTGGTCAGCCGATGGCTCAGCGAATGGCGGGCAGATAGATGGAGCTTGTGCCTGCCGTCCACACGAAGACATCGTCCTGGTTATTGGTATCGCCGGCGACGAAGTACGGGCCTTTGGACCGGAACGCGATCTCACGGCCGTCGGCCGAGATCGCGACGTCCATTGGGGCGTCGTACCAGACCGAAGGGCCAAACTCGGGCTTCGTGATCAGCGTCAACTCCCCGGTCAAGAAGTCGAAGCGATAAACGTCGGCCAGCGCGCCGTCGTCGTCTTCGGGGACCAGTGGGGTGTTGGTGAGAAAGGCGAGGATCGGACCGGCGGTAGCGAGAAACTGGTGAGATCCGCTGCCGGCAACGACGTCCCTGAACGTGCCAACAACCCGACCCGCCTGCCGGTCGAAGAGATGAAGCCTGTAGTCGCATACGTCGTAGTAGCAACTGGCCCTCGTGGTAATGGCCAGGTAGCGGCCGTCGCCGGACAGGTCTACCGCGTCAATCGAAGCCCCGTTCTCATCACCCCATAGCCAAGTCGTCTGACCCGTCTGGCGGTCGCGCAGGAAGACGTTATCTGTGCCCGGAACGGCATCATCGTCCAGGTTTCCGGCCCCCGATATGAACGCGACGAGACGGCCGTCGTCGGAGAGGGTTCCGCCCCCGGCGATAGCATCAGCCGGCGTCCCGTTGGTGGCGACACTCACCGCCTCCGTCGTGCCGGACTGGCGATCACGGATGAAAACCCCGTAACCGGCATACCCGGGTAGAAGAAGGTTGCTCTCGGCGGCGAACAAGACGAACCGGCCATCGAACGACAAGCGAGGCTGTGTGGCGCTGCCGTCGTTCTGGCCGCCGTCCGAGCGCACCGAAACCCGGCTGGTCTGCTCCGTCAGGCGGTCATGGACGAAAATGTCCCGTTTGGCGTTCGTATCATCCGGTACCAGGGCGCTGAGTGAGTCGAAGGCGACAAAACGGCCGTCGCCCGAAACGGCCAGTTCATGCGTGATGGTGGCCAGATCGATTGGCGTCTGGGGCGGCGCTATCGGCAGGCGTGTCGTCTGGTTCGTCGCCCGGTCAAAGGCGTATAACTGGGGCTGACCATAGGGAATGGGTATGCCGGTCAGGTTCCAGGCATCGGAGACGAAGGCAACCACCCGCCCGTCGGCCGAAAATCCCGAACGCCACGTCGCGCCATCGGCCTGCGCCCCATCGGACGCCACGGAAACGCGCATGATCCGGCCCCGTCCGGATGTGGTTGCGCCGCGGGCAGGAAAAACGGCGAACACGCCCAGGAGCAAGAGGAGCAACGCGAGCAACCTGGACTTGAACATGACAAGACCCTACCGGTCCGTTAGTTGACCATGATGTAAGCGCAACTCAACAACTGAGACGGACAAGCGCAGAAGTAGTGTACCTCACAGATATGGATTCTGCGCGGCGAATGTGGACAGGGTTACGAGTGACGGACGGAAGCCTGATAGCGGCCAGTGGCGGCGCGGGTGGTATACCAGTTGCGGCCGCGCTTGATGGCCTCCAGGCGGCTCGTCCGCGCCAGCAGGCTAAGGTACTCCTGGCTGTAGGGCGTCCCCTCAGCCGCTTCGCGCAGCGGCCGCCACGTCTCGTCATCGGGCGGCGGCGCGGCCGGTTGCGGCACCGCTATAAGACATCTCTGCGAACCCGCGAGTGGCGACTACTAACAAGCCCTGTCACACACCGGGAGTCGCTTGACACCCGCCAACCCCAATGCTAGACTTCCCTGCAATCGAATACCCAACGACATCGATTCGGACGAGTACCCCGCGGAGCGGGTCGCAGAGAGCCGGTCATCAGGCTGAAAGACCGGCGTCAGCGCGGCGGGCGAATGGACCGAGGAGTCGCCGGGGCGAACATCAGTGATCAGTTGACAGTGGTCAGTGATCAGTAGCGCCGGACGGAGTGGCCGACGTTATACGGCCTGAACCTATGAAACAGTATTCAGTAGGTCAGTATTCAGTAGACCAGTTGCGACTGACCTACTGATAAACTGACACACTGACCTACTAGACAAGGGTTGACCAGAGAGGGGCCGCGACCGCGGCCCAAGCAGGGTGGCACCACGGGAGATTGACGCTCTCGTCCTGAGTGAAGGACGAGAGCGTTTTTGTTTGCCCGACCGCCGACCGCTGACGGCCGACCGCAGCAAGAGCAATTCTGGCGGCGGTCCGCGGTCGGCCGTCGGCGGTCAGACAACACAACATAGCATAAGGAGAGTTAGCCATGACCGAACGCACGCGATTCATTCTGGACGAGAGCCGGCTGCCGAAGGCCTGGTACAACATCAACGCCGACCTGCCCGTGCCGCCGGCCCCGGTGCTGCACCCCGGCACGCTGGAACCGGTGACGCCCGACTTTCTGGGCGTCCTGTTCCCGATGGCCCTCATCCTGCAGGAGATCAGCACCGAGCGCTACATCGAAATCCCCGAGCCGGTGCGCGAGGTCTACCAGATGTGGCGGCCGACGCCCTTCCTGCGCGCCCGCCGGCTGGAGAAGGCGCTCGACACGCCGGCCCACATCTACTACAAGTACGAGGGCGTCAGCCCGGTGGGCAGCCACAAGCCGAACACGGCCGTGCCCCAGGCGTTCTTTAACAAGCAGGAAGGCACCAAGGCGCTGACGACCGAGACGGGCGCGGGGCAGTGGGGCAGCGCGCTGGCCATGGCCTGTGACTTCTTCGGCATGGACCTGGAGGTCTACATGGTCAAGGAGTCGTTCCACCAGAAGCCGTACCGGCGGGTGATCATGGAGAGCTACGGGGCGCGGGTCGTCGCCAGCCCGAGCAACACCACCCAGTTCGGCCGCGCCCTGCTGGCCGACAACCCCGACGCGCCCGGCTCGCTGGGCATTGCCATCTCCGAGGCGGTCGAGGTCGCGGCCACGTCGGGCGGGGCCAAGAAGTACAGCCTCGGCTCGGTGCTCAACCACGTCCTGCTGCACCAGACGGTCATCGGGTTGGAGGCGCTGGAGCAGTTCGAAATGGCCGACGAGTACCCCGACATCCTCATCGGCTGCACCGGCGGCGGCTCGAACTTCGCCGGCTTCACCTTCCCGTTCATCCACAAGAACCTGACGGAGGGCAAGAACACGAAAATCATCGCCGTCGAGCCGGCGGCCTCGCCCAGCCTGACCAAGGGCGTCTACACCTTCGACTACGGCGACACGGCGCAGATGGCCCCCATCGTCAAGATGCACACCCTCGGCCACACCTTCATCCCGCCGGGCATCCACGCCGGCGGCCTGCGCTACCACGGCATGTCGCCGCAGGTCAGCGCTCTGGTGAACGCCGGCTATGCCGAGGCGCGCTCGGTGAAGCAACTGGACACGTTCAAGGCCGGGCTGGCCTTCCTGCGCGCCGAGGGCATCGTCCCCGCGCCGGAGCCGACCCACGCCATCAAGGTCGCCATCGACGAGGCGCTGAAGTGCAAGGAAAGCGGCGAGAAGAAGGTGATCGCCTTCAACCTCTGCGGCCACGGCCATTTCGACATGGGCGCCTACGAGAGCTACCTGAAGGGCGAGCTGGAAGACTACGAGTACCCGGCCGAGGCGGTGGCGGAGGCGTTGCAGCATCTGCCACAAGTCGGCCAGTAGATCAGTGGGTCAGTCGATCAGTTCCGGAACTGAATACTGACCTACTGAGTACTGAAGACTGAAAACTGGCTATGAATTACGATACCACTACCTACACCCCCACCCTCGACGAGTTCCGCGCCCTGGCGCGGGGGCCGGCCAACCTGATCCCGGTCACGCGGCAGTTCGCCGCCGACCTGGAGACGCCGGTCTCCGTCTACTTAAAGCTGATGGAAGAGCCGGGCGCGTCGTTCCTGCTGGAGTCGGTTGAGGGCGGCGAGCAGGTCGGCCGCTACTCCTTTGTCGGCGTGAACCTGCACGGGCGCATCGAGTTGCGCGGCCGGACGATTACGCGCACCGGTAGCGCGAACCTCCAGGTTCGCGCCGCGGGAGAAGCCGCGAACCCGGAGGTTCGCGCGACAACCGACGAGTTGCCGGAGGGGCAGGACATCCTTGACGCCCTGCGGGCCGAACTCAGCCGCCACCGCGCCGCCCACCTGCCCGGCCTGCCGCGACTCAGCGGCGGCGCGGTCGGCTACCTCGGCTATGACGTGGTGCGCTTCTTCGAACGGCTGCCGGAGACGGCCGCGCCCGGCCTCGACCTGCCCGACGCTATCTTCCTGCTGGCCGACACGCTGGTCGTCTTCGACCACGCCCGCCACCGGCTCATCCTGCTGGCCAACGCGCCGGTGGACGACGGGGCGGACGTGGGCCACGCGGACGTGGAGGCGGCCTACGTCGACGCCCTGCGGCGGCTCGACCGGCTGGCGGAGAAGCTGCTGCGGCCGCTGCCGGCCATCCCCGCTCGCCGCTGGGGCGCGACCCACGGCAACGGCCAGGAGCTCGAGGCGAACATGACCCCGGCTCACTATGAGGCGATGGTGCGCGAAGCGAAAGCCCACATCGCCGCCGGCGACATCTTCCAGGTCGTCCTCAGCCAGCGCTTCAGCCGCCGCACCAGCGCCCACCCGTTCGCCGTCTACCGCGCGCTGCGCATGCTGAACCCGTCGCCCTACATGTTCTACTTCAACTTCGCGCCGCTCGACCTGCAACTCATCGGCGCGTCGCCGGAGATGCACGTGCGGCTGGAGGACGGCGTCGCCAGCGTGCGGCCGATCGCCGGGACGCGCCGCCGCGGGGCCAACCACGCCGAGGACGAGGCGCTGGCCGCCGAACTGCTGGCCGACCCCAAGGAGCGCGCCGAGCACGTTATGCTTATCGATCTGGGGCGCAACGATATCGGCCGCGTCAGTGAGTACGGCTCGGTGAAGGTGCGCGACCTGATGACCGTCGAGCGCTACAGCCACGTGATGCACATCGTCAGCCACGTGGAGGGGCGCATCCGGCCGGAACTAGACGCCTGCGACCTGATGCGCGCCACCTTCCCGGCCGGGACGGTCAGCGGCGCACCCAAGGTGCGGGCGATGGAGATCATCGAGGAACTGGAAGGCCAGCGCCGCGGCCTCTACGCCGGGGCCGTCGGCTACTTCAGCTACGACGGCAGCATGGACACCTGCATCGCCATTCGCACGATGGTGATGCAGGGCGACCGCGTCTACGTCCAGGCCGGCGCGGGCATCGTCGCCGACAGCGACCCGGCGGCCGAACACCAGGAGTGCGTCAATAAGGCCAGCGCGCTGCTGGTGGCGGTGGCCCGCGCCGAAGCCGGCGCTTTGTAGATACGAAATACGAGATACGAAATACGAGTTCAGAGGCGCGCTCTTCACTCGTATCTCGTATCTCGTATCTCGTATTTTGTGAGAGCTATGACTACGAAAAAACGTGTATTCAGCGGCATCCAGCCCACGGGCAACACCCATCTGGGCAATTATCTGGGTGCGGTGCGGCAGTGGGCGGCGCGGCAGGCGGAGAAGGTCAACTATTTCTGCGTCGTTGACCTCCACAGCCTGACCGTGCCGCAGGACCCGGCGCAGTTGCGGCGCGAGACGCGCTCGATGGCCGCGCTGCTGCTGGCCTGCGGCATCGACCCGGCGCAGAGCACGCTGTTCGTGCAAAGCCACGTCGCGGCCCACGCCGAGGGCTGTTGGCTGCTCAACTGCATCACACCGCTCGGCTGGCTGCAGCGCATGACCCAGTTCAAGGACAAGTCGGCTAAACAGGAGAGCGTGCTGACCGGCCTGCTGGATTACCCGGTGCTGATGGCCGGGGACATCCTCTTCTACGACGCCGACGAGGTGCCGGTGGGCGAGGACCAGAAGCAGCACGTCGAGCTCACGCGCGACATCGCCCAGCGCTTCAACGCGCTCTACGACGTAGACTTCTTCACCATCCCCCAGCCGATCATCCCGCAGGTGGCGGCCCGGGTGATGGGTCTGGACGACCCGAACGTGAAAATGTCAAAGAGCCTGGCCGATAAGCGCGGCCATGCCGTGCGCCTGCTCGACACGCCGGACGAGATCCTCTACGTGCTGAAGCGAGCCGTCACCGACTCCGGCCGCGAGATTCGCTTCTCCAACGATCCGGAGAAAGCGGGCGTCAACAACCTGCTGGGCATCTACCAGTCCATCACCGGCAAGAGCAATGCCGAGGTGGAGGCCGACTTCGCCACGGCGCGCGGCTACGGCGACCTGAAGGTGCGCGTGGCTGAAGTGGTCATCGAAACGCTGCGGCCGATCCAGGCCCGCCACGCCGAATTGATGGCCGATACGGCCGAGCTGGACCGCATCCTGGCCCACGGCGCGGAGCAAGCCCGCGCCGTCTCGCAGCCGAAGGTGGACGAGATGAAGGGGATCATGGGGTTGGTTGTGCCGGGCCGGTAGGGGCGCATCTGCGTGTGCGCCCTCTCCGATATAGCCAAGCGGGTCAGATGGGTGAGCAAGAGAGGCGGGGAGAAAGAAGGAAGAGGGTCAGAAAGAAGCAAGAGGGCAGACACGCAGGTCTGCCCCTACCGCGACATTGGATTACAATAGAGCCTGGGCCGTTCCCGTTTCCTGACGGAATGGCCGAATCAGAGGAAGTACCATGAAACGACACGCTCTTTTGTTGTCCCTTGTCCTGCTGCTGGCCGCGCTCGCCGGCTGCGACCGCGCGCCCGACCAGCCGGCCGCGACACCCATCCCACCGCCGCCGACTCTGGCCGCGACCACAGAACTCATCCTGCCGACGCCGCTTACCGGGGGCGCGACTGCTCCGGCGACCGCGGCCGCGGCCACGCCGGCCGCCGCAGCGACTGACCCGGCGACGGTCGAGCCGACCGCGACCGTGGCGGGAGCCGACGCAACGCCCACGCCCTGGCCAACGGTTACGCCTGAGCCGGCGGCTACCCCGTCTCCCGCCGCCCCCGGGGGCGATAGTTTTGCCCCCGGACAGGCAACCGGGTCAACGCTGGCGACCGGTGGCTCGACTGCCTACCGGGCGCAGGGCCAGCGCTTCCAGCCGCTCATCCTGTTCGTGGAGCCGGTCAATCAGCTCGATGTGGCCCTGGCGGTCTATGGCGGTGATTTGAGTGGGCAGACGACGCCAGAGGGCGTCACGCCGCTGACCGCGGCCGACAACGCCCTGGCCGGGCGACCGGAAATCCTCGTCCTCAGCCCGGAGGCCGACGGCGCGTACACCTTCGTCGTCCGCGCCGCGTCGGGTGAGGGCAGCTACACCGCCCGCCTCTACGACCTGACGACGTCCGGGCCGGATATGGCCGTGCAGCAGTCCGATACGCTGGACGGAGGCACGGAAAAGGCCTACGCCGTCAACTCGCGCGGGGCCCGGCCGGTTATCGCCGTGGCCGACCCGAGCGACCTGTCCGACATCGCCCTGGACGTGCTGGGGGCCGACGGGGCGCTGGTAACCACGGCCAACTACGGCGGCCCCGGTGGCGCGGAGACGGCCTACGTCCTGCCCCTCGGAGCGACGTCCTTCACGGTCAAGGTCCGCGAAGTCAACGGCGCGGTCGCGGCGTTTCAGATTGCGATCATTACGTTGGAGTAGGATGGACCACAGACGACAGACCGCCGGCTGGCTGCCGCAAGATTCGTGCCGTGGTCTGTGGTCTGTCGTCCCCCCGAACACGGAGACGCAATGGTACTAGTCATCGACAACTACGATTCCTTTACCTACAACCTGGTGCAATACCTCGGCGAGTTGGGGGCGGACGTGCGCGTTTTTCGCAACGACCACATCACGGCCGATGAGATCGCCGCGCTGGCCCCTGACCACATCGTCATCAGCCCCGGGCCGGGCACACCGGAGGATGGCGGCGTGTCCAACGAAGTCATCCGCCGCTTCGGGCCGACGACGCCCATCCTCGGCGTCTGCCTCGGCCACCAGTGCATGGGCCACGTCTATGGCGGGGCGGTCTCGCGCGCGCCGCGGCTGATGCATGGCAAGACCTCGGCCGTCTACCACAACGGGCAGGGCCTCTTCAACGGCGTGCCCAGCCCCTTCACGGCCACGCGCTACCACTCGCTCATCGTCGAGGAGCCGCTGCCGGAAGCGCTGGCCGTGACCGCCTTCACCCGCGACGGCGAGGTGATGGGCTTGCAGCACCGCGAGTACCCGGTGGTCGGCGTCCAGTTCCACCCGGAGAGCATCCTGACCGAGCACGGGAAGCGCATTTTGCAGAACTTCCTCAACATGACGGCGTAAGAGCTCACGCAAAGGCGCGAAGAAGAAGGTTCCAGGGGCCAGGTTCCAGGGAAGCGCGCGCTTCCCTGGAACCTGGTCCCTGGAACCTGGCCCCTTTCTTAGGAGACAAGCATGACAGTCGTACACGGTTTCGAGTTGGTCCGCGACGAGCGGGTGGCGGAGGTGA